>NZ_JAAXCS010000012.1:0-18734 GCF_013309895.1 Wolbachia endosymbiont of Atemnus politus
ATGAATATGCCAAGGAGAATGTAGGCACAGATTCTAAAATATTTAAACAACTCAAGTGTGCTAAAAAGCAAGAAAACTCTCAATCTAGGAATGATCTTTGTGATGTTTCTATTTCAGGCCATTTGCCCAAAGCTCAAGGGCTTCAATAGATAATATTTAATTCCTTAACTTTTGAATTTCATCGAGGGAGAGGTCTGTGGATTCAGCTATAAAGTGCTCAAATGAAAGAAGATAAACTCTAAAGTGTACGTTCAGTAGCACTGTCTATAAGAGAAATCGTATTATCTATCCCATAAAGCTTTATAAAAGATCCCATTCTTGGCCCGGTTTTTTGGCCAAGCAGTGTTTCATACAGCAGCTGAAACCAATCGCGTAAGTTGCTGTAATTGTGTTTTTTTCCGATGGAAAAAACTTGAGATTGAATCTCTTCAGCAGTGGTTGTAACAGGTAGGGAATGCAGGGTATTCTTTAAATCTAGTAACGCTTCTTTCTCTTTTTCGTTTATAGCCTTGTACGCTTTTGTTGGCTTGATGAAATCATGATAATACCTAACTGCAAAATCTGAAAGCCTATCGAGCATTTTGTTATTTTCTGGTGGCACATAAGTGGATATAAAACCCCAAAGAATCCCTTTATTTTCAGCATTACAAGCTGCTGCTAGGTTTAAAAGCAATGAAAAACTTATACCTGAAGTTTCCACGTTTGGAACTTCGCCCTGGTGGATGTGCCATACAGGACTATCTATATCCTTTTCTTTGCTCTCATTATAACGTTTGACAAACTCCAGATATTCATCAGTTGATTTTGGTATCACGTCAAAATATAAACGTTTAGCTTTTTTGGGACTCTGAAAAATGTACAACGCTAAGCTCTCTGTTGGTGCGTAAGTGAGCCACTCTTCAATCGAAATACCATTTCCTTTTGATTTTGATATCTTCTTTCCTTCTTTATCAAGGAAAAACTCATAGCAAAACAGAAGAGGCGGCTTTTCTCCAAGTATTTTACATATTTGACTTGAAAGTATTGCAGATAGAGTCAAATCTTTTCCATGAGCTTCGTAATTGACTCCAAATGCGGCCCATCTCATTCCCCAATCCGGTTTCCATTGCAATTTGCATCTGCCTTTTGTCACCGGAGTTTCTATTTTTTCTCCATTTGCATCCTCGTATGTGATTGTTCCTTTATCTATATTCCTTTCAATTACTGGAACTTGTAAAACTTGAGAAGTTTTTGGGCATACTGGCAAGAAAGGGCTATAAGTTTGCTGCCTTTCCTCTCGGAATGATGGAAGCATGACATCCATCACTTTGTCATAATTTTTCAGCAAGAGTAAAAGTTTTTCGTCATAAATACCAGACTTATAGCACTCTGTAGCACTTCTAAATTCATACTCAAACTCAAATAGGTCAAGAAATTTACACAGCAATGAATTCATATGATGGCCATAACTTTCATGAGTGCCAAATGGGTCAGGTATTGTGGTTAAAGGCTTATTTAAATGCTCCCTTAGCATTTCCTGATTTGGTACATTGTCTGGTATTTTTCGCAAACCATCCATATCATCGGAGACTGCAATGATTTTGGTTTTTATGCCAGGAGCTATTCTCTTTAGTGCATTTGCAACAACTGTAGTGCGAAAAACTTCTCCAAAAGTACCAATATGTGGTAAACCTGAAGGTCCATAGCCAGTCTCAAATACTATCTCTTTTTTATTAGGAAACTCTTGTAATATTTTTTCTGCTTCTTGAAACGGCCAACTTGTCATCATTGAATTTAAATTAGTTATCTTACATAAAGTGCCACTCATTTCAATGGATTTTTAATTAATGATGTAGTATTAGTGTTAGAGCTATTAATTAGAAGGTTAAAAAAAATATGTCCACAGGCAGCATACAAACAGATCAATTGTTTAAAGGTCTTACAAGACCTGCAATGCTTTTTGGTGTGAGTTACATGTTTGCAATATTAAACGTTCTAATTTGCATGCTAATTTTCATTAATTCAAATGATCTTAGAATAATTCTTCTGGTGTTACCAGGCATACACGGACTTGGTTATATAGCTTCTGCAAAAGAACCATTGTTTATTGAATTATTTATGGTAAAATTGGGAAAATGCTCCAAGTGTTTAAATCGTTTTTATCATGGAGCTAATTCTTATGACATTACTTAATGTTATGCAATGCTGAGATTTAGACCTATTCAATCAAAGAATAAATCTATTCTAAGCAGGGAGGTTCACGCTGCTGAATTCATTCCTTATTCTTGCTATTGGAATGGCACGACCTTAATAACAAAGCAAAATTGGCTGGTTAAGTTTATAAAATTAAATGGCTTTGCGTTTGAAACAGCTGATGATGAAGATCTGGTAATACAGAACAATATCAGAAATCAGATGCTGAGAAGCATTTCATCTCCAGCATTTAGTTTATATTTTCATACTATCAGGCGTAAGAAAAATATTTTTTCTGATGAATTTGCAAGTCAAAATTTGCCAAACTTTTTTGCTAATCATGTAAATCTAAAATGGAGAGGGAAACATGCAACAAGGCAATCGTTTATTAATGACTTATACATTACAATTATTCGTAGAGCGGACACAAAAGGAGTAGAGTTTCTATCACATCTACTAAAAAAATTCGGGCATGTGACTTCAAAACATGCTTGGGAAAGCGATATGCGCGCTACTTATGAAGATTTAGAAGAAACAACAAATCGTGTAGTAACGAGCCTTAGAAATTATTCGCCTAAGATTCTTGGAGTAAAAGAAACTCCAAATGGTCTATTCTGCGAAATGATGGAATTTCTATCTAGAATTGTGAATTGTGGTTTCGTGACAAACACACTTCTTCCACTAGGAACTGGAATATCAAGATACTTACCGGTGCATAGGTTATTTTTTGGCCACAAGATGATACAGGTTGTGACTCATAATGAGAGTAAATACGCTGGAATAGTTAGTATCAAAGAGTATGGAAATAATACTTCTGCAGGTATGCTCGATTATTTTTTACAACTTCCCTACGAGTTCATCATCACGCAGTCTTTCCAATTTACAAACAGGCAGATGGCAATTGCAAAAATGCAGATACAGCAAAATCGGATGATACAATCTGCAGACAAAGCTATCTCTCAAATAGCAGAAATCTCTCATGCACTCGATGATGCAATGAGTGGTAAGATTGCATTTGGTGAACATCACTTAACTATCCTATGTATAGAGAAAAGCCCTAAATCATTGGATAATGCTTTGTCGTTGGTAGAATCAGAGCTTTCTAATTGTGGTGTTTACCCTATTCGTGAAAGAGTTAACCTTGAACCAGCATTTTGGGCACAAATTCCTGGTAATTTTGATTACATAGTGAGAAAAGGTACGATAAGTAGTCTTAATTTGGCTGGCTTTGCATCTCAACATAATTATCCTACTGGTAATAAATTCAATAACCACTGGGGAGATGCTGTTACAGTTTTTGACACAACATCTGGTACGCCATTTTTCTTTAACTTTCATATAAGAGATGTTGGGCATACTATGATAATTGGTCCAACTGGTGCTGGTAAAACTGTTTTAATGAATTTCTTGTGTGCTCAGGCAATGAAATTTTCTCCAAGAATATTCTTTTTTGATAAAGATCGCGGTGCAGAAATTTTCTTAAGGGCACTTGGTGGTATATATACTCTAATAGAACCAAGAACCAAAACAAATTTTAATCCTCTGCAACTAGATGATACTCCTAATAATAGAACATTTTTAATGGAGTGGATAAAGTCTTTAATCTCGGTATACAATGATAAGTTCACTTCAGAAGATATTGCACGAATTAATGATGCAATTGAAGGAAATTTTAAATTAAGAAAAGAAGACAGATTTCTAAGAAATCTCGTACCATTTTTAGGGCTTGCTGGCCCTGATACTCTAGCCGGGGCAATATCTATGTGGCATGGTGATGGCTCTCATGCTGCAGTATTTGATAATAAAGAAGATTTGCTAGATTTTTCAAAAGCAAGGATATTTGGCTTTGAAATGGCTAGCTTACTCAAGGATCCCGTTGCTCTTGGACCAGTCTTGATTTATTTGTTTCATAGGATTAGTATATCTCTTGATGGCACACCATCTATTATTGTTCTTGATGAGGCATGGGCGTTAATAGATAACCCAGTTTTTGCACCTAAGATAAAAGACTGGTTGAAAGTGCTGAGAAAATTAAATGCTTTTGTGATTTTCGCTACTCAGAGTGTTGAAGATGCAAGTAAAAGTGCTATTAGTGATACACTTGTACAGCAAACAGCAACACAAATTTTTTTGCCAAATCTGAAAGCTACTAGTGTATACCGGGATGTTTTTATGTTAACTGAGCGTGAGTACATACTAATTAAGCACACAGACCCAAGTACTAGATTTTTCTTGGTAAAACAAGGAATCAATGCTGTGGTAGCTAGAATAGACTTAAAAGACTTAGATGATATAGTCAACGTGTTATCTGGACGTGCAGAAAGTGTTCTACTGTTACATGATATACTAAAAGAGGTCGGAGATGACCCAAAAGTATGGTTGCCTATATTCTATCAGAAGGTAAAAAATGTTTAAGACTAAGCTGTCATTGCTATTAATTGCAATATTTTTGTTAAATATAGATTTTTTACTCTCATATCCAGTATTTGCAGATGAAATAAGTGGTACTGATAAGACGGAGTTTGTCAGCAGGTTTAATTCTACTGGCAGTTTCAGTCGTGCCTCTAATCCTGACTGTGGAGCGTTTAAAACGGCTGCAGCACTTGCTGGAATAGCGATTGCTGTTGGTGCAATATTTACTGGTATTGTTTTGATCATTTCTTCTGCTGGTTTGTTTACTGCTCTTGTTATTATTGGAATGATAGCTGCAATCGTTGGAGTCTGGAAAGCGATAGGAGGACTTGTTGTTTGTGAACATAGTTTTGTTAGACATCCAGTTGCGCGTGATCATGATGGAAAGTATAAAGATTGTACATTAGAAGACACGAATTATAGTACACTCACAAATAAAAACTATCAAACAGAAGATGAATATTTTTCTGCATTACAAGGAAAATCAGGAAAAGATGGAAGACAGACAGAAAAAGAAATTTTAAACTCTACTGGCTGGAATGTTGTTAATGTCGATAGAGAACACTATTACTGGCCAAAAAACGGTGTGCAATACAGTGAATATATAGAAGTTTGCCATAGAAATCCTTTGACATTTGGCAACCTTTTTACAAGTAATATAGATTTTGATGTCAGGGAGAAAGACACTGGATATGTAGATGGATCATGGTCTTCAAGGGTTGATGGTGATCTGGAATGTAAAGTTCTTAAAGCTGGACAGAGCGAAACCATACATGGATCAACATTCAAAGCAGTGAGAAGAGCAGGCAGGTTGTGTGTGGAGTTAGATAGTGTTAGTACGCTTGGTATCAAAATGACTCCTTGGCCACAAGGAGTTGATATGGGATGCACAGAATTGCCACCTGATCCAATTGCTCCTATGTGTGAAAAATCTGAGATGATTTTCAAAGATAAGGCCAGTGGTACTACTGATAAGCCAATAGAAATTGATCCCAATAAAGATTATAAAACTACTATAAGAGATAAGGAAAAAGAAGGAAAAATTTTTGTAGGTTACAACAATAAAGGCTGTTTTAGTTCGTATGTTTCTGAAGCTTGCTATAATCAAGCGGGAAGTAAATCATTAGCTCCTATCCCTGTGACTTCCATGATAGTGCAGTGCATTAAGGAGTCGTTAGATAATTTAGTGGCAGGTATTGATTCAAGTGGTGAACCACTTAAGGACAAAGATAGACATAGGAAGGGTAGTTTCTTGTCTGTGGCACAAAAAAGGCTGAAAAACACCATAACTGCTGTTCTGGTTCTAGCTTTAATACTGTTTTCTATAAAAGCTATGTCTGGTGGAGTTCGCAGTCCTCAAGAAATGTACATGTTAATCATTAAATTCGCTTTAGTAATTTACTTCACAACAGGCAGTACCATGTCTCATTATTACGGGGAACTAACAAAGCTTTCAAATGGCTTGTCTGAAATAGTATTAAAAGCATCATCTGAAAGTAAAGGTATATGTAATTATGAAGCAGGTACAGATTATGAATACATGCGTCATGGGAAGAAAATATCTTACAGTTATCTTGCACCTTGGGACAGGCTTGATTGTAGAATTTTATTTTACTTAGGTGCACCTTTAGATGGAATTGGTGGCAAAATTGGTACCGGGAGTGTAGGAATATTAGCTGTTTTACTAGGTGCTGCTCCTCCTTTATTAGTTGCAGGTTCGATAATAGGTATCATTTTTGCTGGCGGGCAGATTTTAGTAGCTCTTGTTGTTATATTCATGGCCGTTTTGATGATGATGGTTATTTTGTGGATGTGCTATGTGTTTATTTTATCTTTAGTTGCTTTAAGTGTAATTGTTATCCTATCGCCTTTGTTTATTCCTATGGTTTTATTCCAACACACTAAAGGATACTTTGATGGATGGCTAAAGGAACTAATCACCTATAGCTTATACCCGGTTATGCTTTTTGCGTTTTTGTCCTTTATGTTCATAGCATGTGATAAAATCTATTTTAAAAATTTGAAATTTGAATCGGATAAGCTATATGAAGAGAATCAAGCAGAAACCTCAGATAGTAAGAAAAAACAATGGTTTAAGTTGAACGATGGTGGATGTAATAATAATGAAACTACTCTTGCATGTATGATGCAAAATTATAGCTTTAAAAAGAGCAGCATACTCGGTCTATTCGATTTTACATATATGGAGTTTGGCAGTTCTCTTATCGGAGAATTGTTAAAACTAGCTCTAATATTATTCCTGTTCTATCACTTCTTAAATATTCTTCCTGAAATGGCTGCAGAACTTTCTGGTAATTACAGGGCAAAACTCGGTTCTGGTGCTACACCTGGAAAAATGATGTCCAAAGCTTTCTCTGCGGCTAAAGCTATCGCTGGAGCTGTTGGTAAAGCCAGCTCTGGAGACGCTGCCGGGGCTGCTAAAGAAGGCAAGCAGGCAAGGGATGATGTGGGAGATCTTGCATCTGGAAATGCAGGAGATAATAGTGGATCATCTCCTGCAGGAGGTGCTGCTGATGCCGCTGGAGGGGCTATTAAAGAGGCTACTAGTGAAGCTATTAAAGCCGCTGGAAGTGAAGGCGGTAATTCCGGAGGTACTGGTGGTACTGGTCAAAATGGATAACAGGTGCTTAAAAGTTCAAGTAACCAAAATTTGGTAAGCTATGCGTAAGCTTTTATTAATAGTGACATTCTTTTTGCTATCCGGTTGTGATGATCATTGTATTAAGCCAGAAAGTTTGTCAGGCTTGCGCGAGAAGTTAGATGTAGTGTCAACAGAGCAGAAGTGGGTTGATTCTGGTGTTAATATCTCAGATAGAGTAAAGGTAACAGAGATTAATATAGTGCCTAGCAAGATTAATTTTTGTCCTAATCAGTATGAAGATTTTGCAATTCGACCTGGGAAAAATGACGTTACATTATCGAAATTTGCGCTTAAAGCTGGTGATTCGATAAGCTTTAGTGTTATTGGAAGTAAAGTGTGTAGAGATAAAGAGGATAATGCAAAAATCAGGTATGTAAAAATTGATAAAGAGTGCAGCGAAAAAGAAGACGAGTATTTTGCACATGTTTTAAATCAAAATGAATGTCAAAAACATGAGAAAGGATATAAGGATAGAGAAGGTCAATACATGATATGTCCTAATAAGTATGTTGTAGGTAATACACAATGGTTAAACGGAAAAGAATATTGGAGTTCAGATTTTTCAAAATCAGATCAAGATGAAAAGGAGAAGGAGATTAAAAATATTGTCAAATCTATAAAACAACAAGAAAGAAATATAGACTGTAACGGGCTTTCAGACAGTCAGAAAGGTGAAATAGATACGCACATTTTGAATTTACTCTGCGGACGTATATGTAAATTTTCTTCCGGTAGCCGTGACAGTAATTGTGTGTATGTTGAATATAATAGTATAGAAGGAAAGATATTCCAGTCCATTAATAATGCTAGTGGTAAATCTGATGTTGAAGCTATTAGTAAAATACTAATTAAGGAAAAGCAGATAAAAACTGATATTACGCTACTAAGTATTAAAATGGATGATGAGAATTTTGAACGCATTCCAACAGGTGGCATATGTACTAGTTGTGATCATAAGATGGAGAATGACCATCAAATACCAAGTTTAACTTTTAGTCTATGTAGCAGAAATGACAAGAGCTGCTACAATACAAATGACAAAGGCGGGTTCAACATAAGAGTAACGAAGAACCATAGTCTGGAAAATAGCTTGTATATAAGTGTTTCCGATAAATTCCCTGAGCATAAGCCTGGTGAAGATCAGAGAGATATACCCGTAGATATTAGCAAAGTTCATGATATTCAGTATATGGAGGGCTTGAAAGACAAGTTAAAAGACAAAAACGGCACCATATATTACGGGATAAGAAACCATGGTTGTGATTATAAAGAAAATGAAGGTCAGTTTAGCATTAGTCTGACGACCAAAGAGCCACCTGTGAAAACCTTTAGTGCAATCTATAATTTTTTTGATGAGAAGGTGAAAACTGCATTTTTTGGCTCTGGCTACAAAAACACCGACGCAATTCACTCTGATACTAGTCCTGTAAAGTCCCTTTACGAAAGTTTTATAAAGTCAAGCAGAACAAATACCATTAGATCTACGATAATATCGCTGTTAGTATTATATATAGTCTTATATACCCTTTACTACTTTTTTGGGTTAACTCATGTTTCTATATATGAATTTTTAATTATATGCGTAAAGATAGGAATTATTACCCAATTGTTGCAGGATAATAGCTGGGACTTTTTTTATAACAACGCATTTTCTATTTTTATCAACACTCCAAAGCAGTTAATAGGAATAGCAAACTTCAGAGACACGACATCAAATGTTTTTGAATTCCTTGATTTGCCGTTGAATAGATTTTTGTCAGCACATTCAGTGTTATTAATAGTATCTCTTATATTCTCCGGTCCTTTGGGCATTGTATCTTTTTGCTTGGTGATTTGGGGTTTAATAACAGTGGTCTTAGCTATTTTTGACGTCCTATTTTCTTTTATCACGTCTATAGCAATAGTTGCGTTATTGCTTTCTTTAGCGCCTATCTTTATTATTTGCCTTCTATTTGCATATACTAGACAGATGTTTCACAACTGGGTTAAAAATTTAGCGAGATTTGCAATCCATCCAATAGTGCTTTTAATTTTTATATCACTGATAAGCCAAGTTATGGATTACATCATATATTCAGTGTTTGATTTTGAAGTCTGTTCTACATGCATACTTAGTATTAATCTAAAAATCTTTAACCCTTGTATCTTCTATGGGTATGCTTCCAAGTATGCGCCTAATATTACTGCTATGATGGCTTTTGTTATCTTGGGTCACGCTATGAAAGCTTTAGTTGAAGCTTCTTCGGCAATATCTGACTCGTTGTTTGGTGTTTATGTGCAAAACGAACCTGGAAAAGAATATCAACAAAGCTTAATGGGAACAGTAGGGTTAGATGAACAAAGCGTTCAAAGAAGAGGAGCAGAAGGCGGAAGAGGAGGAAGTGCTTCTCAACAGTCAGGTACGTCAAGACCTCAAATACCACAAGAGACTCAAAGGTCAACGCCTCAGATACCACAACCAGGAAAACAGCAATGATAAGTAAAAGATCACTATTATTGATACTGTGTCTTGCAATCACTGGTTGTACTATGGATTGTGTTGAGCCTGGGTTACAGAGCAGAAACACCAGCGTTAATGTGGATGTTCCAGTTCATAAAGCAGATGAAGGAGTTAAAATTCATTGGGTTGATTCTGGTCAAGTAATGAGTAAGGGTGAGGGTGAGAAAATCAAATTTACCCTCGACGGATCAGTAAATTTTTGCCCTCCTGAAAAAGGCAAAAATCCAAGAAAAGTACTTGTACCTGCTGTATTTTGTGCTGATGATTCAATACCAGATTACGAAAAAGCTAAAGATATTAATAATGATAAGTTAACTAATAACTTTGGTCTTAACGAACAAGAGGTGTGTAAGGATAGGGGTTTTGGAAACAGTGAATCCTATAGTAGGAGACGTTATGTGGATACTGGAATAAAAGTAAATCCTGGTGATAGATTGAGCTTTAGCTTAGTTCCCAGAAAGATAACAATTGATTATAACAATCCAGAAGGAAAAAGCATCAGTTTTGATGATAATTGTTATGAAACTCAAGAAGGGGATGAAAAAGTGCTAGTGAGTGAAATACTGAGTATTAGTGAGAAAGAGGGAAAAGAATTTTTTTGTGAGGGCGAGGATGGAAAGAGAAATAAAGTAAAATTTTTACCTATTGATAAAACAAAAGCAAAGGAAAGCACAGTGCTAGTTGGTAACGGCTACACTCCATATGATAACAAGGTACATTTTAATAAAGGTTATATTCAAGACGAAAGTCCATGGATGAATGGTGCGTTGTTAGATTTTCGACGCGCGAAAATAGGGTTGAATGAGCTGTGTGATGGAAAAAACTGTGATCTTAACGAGATAAAAAAGTACAGCTCTTATGAGCTTAACTGTTACTATCAAAATATGTGCTATACTAGAAAAGGTATGCGGAACTATGGTTCAGGTCAAGCAGGAGAACAAAACTGTGTCTCTTCTATAAGATACAAAAAATATGATTATGATAATGAAAACGGCAAATGTGATATGTATTCTCACCTTAGAGAGGTTGAAGACAAGCTTAAGAAGATTAAAGAAAACAAAGAGGATCCAAAGCAGATTAACATTAATTTGACATCAAACACTGAAGAAGATATTTCCTGGGCTGAGGCTCTTGTTGCAAAAATTGGTGATCTTGATAATCAAGGTACTGCTAAAGGTATGCAATGTCTTCCAGATAATGAAGTAGGTGCAAGAAAGGATAATGTGTGTTCGCAAATTAGTGATAATTTTGAGGATTTTTCTTTAAGGTTGAACCATAATTATGAAGTAAATAAAGGTATAAAGTCCGGTAGTGATGTAATGCTTGCTATAGCAAGTAATGGCGAATACTACCTTCATAGAGGCGGATATCATGTTAAAGTAAGTAGATCATGTGAATACATTAATGGCGAAAAACTGTATGTGTATTTGGGTGATGAGCCACCTAAAGATTTGCATGGTGTGGGAACTAATGATTTCAAAGTGGTAGGAGTGAGAGAAAGAGTAGACGGAAAAGATGAGTACACCATATTAGATGTAATAAGCGGAAAACACTTTCAGAACGAAGAATCTAAGAAGATATATTTTGGTATTGATGTAAGCAACGTAGAGAGAGATGACATTACGGACAAAAATGGCAAATATTATGAAAATAATAAGTACACAGTAACTTTATTTGTCAAAAGAAAAATTAATGATTTTATTTCATCGAATGTAAACAACATATTTAACTTTATAAAAAAAGAAGTAATTGGGGACAGCGTTAAAAATTCATACAAAGGATATGCAAAAGGTCTTCTTCAAGGAGTAAGAGCTTTGCTTACTCTATACGTTATATTTACTGTTGTTGGCTACATGCTTGGAACGGTACAGCTAAGTAAATTTGACTTTATTGTAAGGATGATGAAGATAGCATTTATAGCTTTTGCTTTTAGTGATAGAAGCTGGGAACTCTTTGGTACAACTTTATCCAAACTTTTTGTAGATGGTAGCACTTATTTAGTTGATAGTTTTTCTGGCTATGTAGGAGAAGGAGGTAAAAAATTTGCGTTCTTAGACTTAACAGCAGGAGTTACAGGAGAAACATGGCTGAAGTTTTTATCATTAATGCTCGCTGGTCCTTTTGGTTTTATCGCTTTTCTTATAATACTCCATGCTAGTTTTGTATTCTTAAAATGCATTATTAGCGCTACATTTAAATATGTGATATCTACTATTCTAGTAGCGTTTTTGCTGTCGTTAACACCTCTATTCATCGTGTTTATTTTATTCCAACAAACTAAATCCCTGTTTGATAACTGGATAAAAACTCTGGCTCATGTTGCAGTACAACCAGTCATTTTATTTTCATCTTTATCCGTTTTGAATCAATTAATGTATTCAGTTTTGTATAACCTAACAAACTTTTCTGCATGCTACCAATGTTTAATTAGCATAAATTTCTTATCGTATGATCTCTGTCTTATAAAATCAATATTACCTCTCGGATACAGTCCTGGTACTAGCGTTGATGTTGCATTAAGTAATGGGGGGAAAACTGGTGGACACTTTGCAGCATTACCTATAGATCTAATCCAGGCATTCATATATCTCATTATTGCTAGCGCAATGGAAGTTTTTGTTTCTGTATCAGAGATAATGGCACAAGCACTATTCGGCTCTGGCTTTGGGGTTGCTCAAAGTGTTGGTAAGGTTGCTGAAAAAGCATCACAAGCTATGCTGTCAGCTGTTGGACTCGATGATAAGACTCAGAATATGATACAGGGAATCAAGCAGAGAATGGGTAAAGATCGAACACAAATTGAGGCTAAGTTGCCTTCAACGCAATCTGAAACACCAAAGCAGCCAGGTAAACAAGAGGATTCTGGTAAAACAATGAAGAAAAATTCTAGAAGCTCTAAGCCTGAAGCACCAAAACAATCAGAGCAACAAGAAAGTTCTGATGAAATAAGAAGAAGTGATCCTAGTATTAAAGCTGAAAATGAAAAAAGAAAAAAGGAGGATGATAATACATAGGTGATATCATGGAGTAACTAATTAAAAAGATATTTTAAGTAAAGTTTTATTTCTATATTTGGAAAAAATTTAGATATGCAGTTACGCTTAGGCAAATTTTGGTTTAGGGTATTACTTCTTGCAGCTTATATGCTGATCACAGGTTGTAGTAAGAATGATATGCCTTTTCCAAGGTGCATATCTGCTGACTATTTTGGTCCTAAACCTATTGCAGTAAGCGCTCATTTTTCAAGCGACCACGATGCGTTTATTCCAGGAGATGGAGAAGTTATTGATCCTGAAACTGGCGAAATTAATTATGGTTTTCACCATAACCAAGTGGTGAAGTGGGAGGATACCGGACTCGAAACCAATGGAGATAGCTTAATAGTGCGAGTTAATGGTGCATGGACATCTTGGAGTAATAATAACAAGAAGGAATCTAAAAAAGGCAGTTATACCTTACAAAGCTTGGAGCAGCTGAAATATGCAACCAAATTCGAAGGCAAACAAGGCGATAATAGCTTGCCTGACTTTCACTTGGTTTGCAATGATTATAAACCTAGCATACAAAAATTTTCAAGTAAGCCTAATCCAAGTTGCACTGTAGATTGCAAGTGCATTAATGAAGATGATAGCGCAAATACAGTATCACGTGGTGCTCCATGTTGGTTTACCAATGGTCATGGTGCTTATCTTTTATTTAGAAGAACTTTTACAGATAAGGATGGTAAGAAGACTACGGAACAAAGTCCTAACGAAAGTTTGAAATCTATGCGCAATCCTCAATCTCCTACTGTGCATCTAGGTTATAACTCTGTAGCAGAAGATGGGAGCGGACTTTTTACTTTAGAGAGAGATAGCACTAGATTAAAAGACAGGAATTGTAATCCGGTAAAGTTACAAAAAGGATGGAAAATATATGTAAAAATATTAGATAGATATTACTTAGATAATGTGGGCGGCTATTCTTTTGAATTTTTGAGTGGAGTGCAGAAACCCAGTACCTTTGGATTTTTTGATTACGTTTATAACTACCTAAAATGTGTACTGTTGATTAACGAAAATTGCAAAGAGCATTTTGACAGTAACGATCCTGCAGCTGCACAAGCTATGTTTCAAAACATAGCTGAGAAAAGTACGAGCTTTCACAATTTTGTTCTTTCCTTGCTTGTATTATTTATAGTGATTTCGTCGCTTCTTTATCTTTTTGGCATGATACGAGAAACTAAGCATGATATGCTCATCAGGATGATGAAAATCACTCTAGTAATAGTGCTTATATCTCCTGGAAGTTTTAGATTTTTCTATGATCATTTTCTTGTTTTATTCGTCAAAGGCCTTGAACAGCTGATAAGTATAATTACTCGTTTTGCTCCTAATATGAATACAGATGCTAATTGGGATTCTGTCAAAGCCGGTGAAGAGGCCCGTGTTAAATTGTTTAGCTTTATGGAGGACATGTTCAACAAGTTTTTTGCTTACTCTGTTTGGAAAAAATTTGCGGCATTTTTACATTACCAAATGTGGGCGAGCATTCTTATGATACCGGCAATTCTCATAGGGATCGCTTTATACTTCCTGCTTTGTGTATATGCTTACATAATATTCCTTTCTGGTTTTATGGGTATAGCTTTTCTTGTAGCTATAATGCCACTGTTCCTAATCTCTATTTTATTTTCGCCGCTGAAAAGTCTATTTGAAGGTTGGATAAAATTCTGCATCAGCTTTTGTTTACAGTCGATTATGATATTTACTCTCTTGTCATTGTTGGCTTCGATGATAATGAACACCTTTTATAGGCAGTTAGGTTTTACTGTATGCTACAATAAATGGTTTGAAGTAAGGTTGTGTGTTCCAAAATGGGTATTTGGCGGTTTTTGTATCATTGATAAGCAGTACTTTGGTTGGACTCCAGGGCAAATTTTTGTGCCTTACACTATTGGAGAAGCTTCTCCGCTGAACGTAGATAAAGATATAGAAGGCATAGAAAAATTGAGTAGAGAAGGTGGTACAATAAAATTTACTGGTGGCGCTGGCTATATCCCTCTTCCACCGGATTACATTAATAAAGGTTTTCGTTATATAGATTATCCTTTCTTTAACCCAGTTCCTGGCACTAAAGATAATCCAGCAGATCATTATATAGCAGAAAGTGATATGGTGGTTAATGCTGGTTGTAGTGAAAATGAAAAAGATCTAGTGCGTTTAACAAATAGTTTGTTACATGCGTCAGAAAAGGCTGGTATCTTGTTGTGGATAGGTAGTATAGATAGGAAGATAGATGGCGGCGGTCTTAGTGAAATAATAAGGCGCTATTGTCAATCTACACAAGATAAATGCAGCAATTACTGGGAAATAATAGATGATTACAGAAAAGGTATCATAAGATCAGATCTAAAAAGCGAAATAAAGTCTTTAGTGCAAGGTGTAATTACGCAAAGTGCAAGCTGCCAATCAGAGAATTTTTATGTGGTAAATAAGAATTATCAAGAAAATAGCGATTACCAAAGGGTACAAGACATACAGAGAGGTTATTTAATCAATGTGGGGGAAATCTTTATATTGTTCTTGCTTTCATTCTTAATGTTCACCTTACGCACGTTCGTACAACAAATGGGCTCAAGTATTGCCGGTGGTGGATATAGTGTTTACACTATATCTAGTATGTATCAAGCATCTCCTTTAGCTGGTGCAGCAGAAGGGTTAAAGCAGCAGTGGCAGAATTTTGCTGGTGGAAAACTAGAGTCTTTAGGCAATTGGGCTACTCATTTACCGGATAGATTAGCTGGAGGTACAGCTAATCTGCTGGGCAGGATACCAAGAGTTGGAGGTGTGCTGAAATACGCTATTGATGTGCCGCGTAAACTTGTAGGTGCTACTATTGAAGCAACAAAATTTGCAACCTCGCCTGAAAATGATGTCGACAAGCTTGAGGAAAAAATTTACAAAGCATTTGGAGTTGATAAAGAAGATATTACACATAGAAGAATTGGTAGATATTTAGATTATTATAAAGGATATGTGGGGTCACATTTGGGTTACACAATAGAAGATGCTATGAAATTTACTTGGAAGCATGGTGTCGATTCTATAGGAAAGCATGGCTATAACCATAATCTACTCTATAGAGCAAAATCGCATAGGCGGGAATTTTTAGATAAACTTCATGATTACACCATAGGCCGTAAAAGAAAGCCAGAAAGACATAAAGATGAAGATGGTAGTAATCAATCAAGTGCGCCGGAATTACCAAAACCTGGTGAGCCAAGTTCAGGGACATCAGATAAATCCTTAAGGGATCCGTCAAGAGATGAGAACCAGCCAGATGAGTCAATAAAAAGAAGTGTACCGGATGAGCCAAGAGATAGGAATAAGGATAACAATGAAAGTTAGTAAAAAAAATTTCAAAGGGTTTGATCATTATAAATTGCAGCAGGACAAAGACGGTAACGTAAAGTTAAATGACTACGATGACATTTTAAATGCACGCAGGGCAAGGGTGGACTTGTTGCTAGATAGCACCGAGCAAGATGACATCAATCTTTCAAAGCTCAATAAAGCCCTTAGTGAGAAACTCGTAGATAATAGAGAATTATTGTCTGAATTTGACAAGGAGGATCAAGAAATTGCTCAGGAAGAACTCAAGATGTTTAATGTTTTAGACAATCTTGATAATCTCGCAGACATTAAAAGTGAAGATCTATTAGAGGTTAGTTTATTACTATCAGATCTTAGCTTCGTAGAGAGAAATGTTATACTGAATACCGATCAGAATTCTGATCTAGTAGGATTTAAAGACCTATTTATTGAAAAAAAAGCATCCGGTGAAGAGTATAGTGACGAAGAATGTAAAAGCTTTCTCGATAACATAGATAAAATCAACACTATAATTAAGTTGGAGTTAGAAAGCAGAATTGAAGGGATAAATCATGATGAAAGAAACGGCCATGATGATTTACGAGATGAGATTGGTCATGTAATAAGTACAGTAAATAATAAATCAAAGAAGAGTAATTGATGATCTTGTATCTGCAACTTTCTCCCTAATTAAAGTCGTATTGACATTAATCATGCATTGTTAAATAGTTAGTTACTTTGGAGCCCTTTTAGTATGTTGCGTGTTATTGCAGGGAAATATCGTGGAAGAAAAATAGTCACAGGCAAGCATTTAGCCGCACGACCAACTATGAGTATTGTCCGAGAGGCGATATTTAATATGCTCTCCTCAAAAAAGCCTATTTATAACTTAAATGTACTTGATTTATTCTGTGGGAGTGGTTCTTTTTCATTTGAAGCGCTTTCTCGCGGTGCTAAACATGCATTCATGGTAGATTCAGACTATTACAATTTGCAACTGCCTAAAAAAACAGCAGAAGATTTTGGAATTGCGGATCATGTTACGCTAATTTGTTGTAGTGCTAACAAATTGCCACAGCCTACTTCAAAGTGTGATGTAGTTTTTATAGACCCACCTTACAATAGTAATCTAGTTCACTCAACTTTAGACAGGTTAGCTCACTCAGGTTGGCTAAGTAATGATTCATTGATAATTCTAGAGATTAGAAAAAATGAAGATTTCGAATGTAATAAAAATTTTAGTGTGATCTTGGAGCGTACTTACGGTATAGCAAGAATAATTTTTCTTTCTCTATCAACTTGAACTTATATATATTTTTCGCCGATGGATTTCAATTCTATTTTTGTCAAGCTTCCAGAGAGACCACTTACAATGTATTTATTTAGATCAAATTCTCCGTTAAGTCCATTTATTATTAAATGTTTATGTGCTTCATCAATAAACTTATCTTCTACTTCTTTGTATCTTTTTGCATCACCGTTATCTTGACGATGAATCAAATGTTCTTTGTGATCAGTGTGAATATTCTTATTTCCGCAAGGTATTGTAGGATCATGTTCCAGTACTATATTTTTTCTAAGCTGCCCGGTTTTAGTAAACCGATCACTGAGTTTACCAGCAAGTTGAGCTGCTTGTGGAATTACAGTGTCACCTTTTCTGCCAGCAATTAGTACAGGGCATTTTGTGTTCTCTATGATCTCTTGTGAGTTAAATTCTAACTTACTACGTTTAAACCAAAAATTCAAGAATTTTGCAGGAAGCCGTCTTGTGAAAAAGTTTCCTATTCCATGAGGAAAGTTATTAGTTGCATCTTTAAGCGAACTATAAGAATTACTATGAATTAGCGTCAAATGAATGCCTTGATCTTCAAACCTTTTTAAAACTTCTGCTGCAATTCCTCCTCCAAGTGAGTTAGTGTCTAAGACTATATTATTTGGATGTATACCCTTTACAAGCAACATATTTACCATTGCCATTCCGGCCTGGACTAATTCCTCCCCATTTGTTAGAAAGTTATATAGTGCTACAATCTTTTTTCTTTCCAAAAGAAACTCTACAATATCTTCTATATCTTTATTTTTCGCTGATTCTTGATCGTAAGTTTCTGCATCCACTTCCTGAGTGTCACCTACAAGTTCTTTTTTGTAGAGCTTTATCCACTCAGGGCTGACTTCATTTTCCAAAAAGCTTTTGATTCTATGTACAACAAACTTTTTCTTGATAAAGTCAAAAAACACCCATAAGCAAACTACAACAAAACATACAGTAGCCAAAATTAATAGTACTACTGACGCAAAAACTAACCCCACAAGCACCTTTTTTGATTTTTGATTTTTATACGCCAAGTATAGCAATGCGGCAGAAACAGCGGACGAGATAGCGAAACATAACCATAGTGATACTATCTTCCTAGTGAATTGCCTTTCTTCGTTATTCAATTCTTCTTGAAAGAACTCTGGATTAACAATTCTAGAAAAATAAGGATAGTCAAAATAATACTTAACTAACTTGCTTTCTGGCTTCTCAAGAGCATCTTTGCCAAGTGCATTAAACTTAATACACCCAAATATTCCAAAAAAGTTTATTACATGTTTTGTGTTTTTCCTTAGCTTGGTATTACCCTTGGCATAATGA
>NZ_JAAXCS010000116.1:0-4031 GCF_013309895.1 Wolbachia endosymbiont of Atemnus politus
TAAAGTGGCTTAATGCCGAAAAATGTTATGGTTTTATTAAGCCAGAAGATAGCGGCAGTGATGTTTTTGTTCATATCAGTACGCTAGAACGTTTAGGAATAAGACCAGATTCACTCAGAGGAGAAAACAGAAAAGGGAATAAAAGGAGAGAGTAAGCTATGAACTCAATTAGCAAGGATTGGTGTTTGACCGTGGTGCATATAAATACACAGGATTAGTTTCTCAATTTGGTGAGGCTTTAAGAAGTTCTGGGTTTATAAGTTTTAGAAGGTTTTAAGTATGGCTGTGAAGAATTTACAAAATAATGATTTATCAGAGCTTTTATTTTAGGTACGAAGAGTGACGACAGTTACCAAAGGTGTTAGAAGATTTTCATTTTCAATTTTGGTTGTTGTTGGAGATGAGAAGAGTAGGGTAGGGTGCGGAATGGGCAAACACGCAGAGGTTGCTGAAGTCATGATAAAAGCTGTGAATGCTGCAAAAAGAACAATGATTAGAGTGTATTTTCGTGAAGGCAGAACTTTGCATCATGACATTAAAGCTAAATTTTGCTCTGGTGAGATAGTTTTTAAGAGCAGCTAGAGCTGGTACAGGTATTATTGCTGGTGGAGCGATTAGGTCAGTTTTTGAAGTGCTTGGCATATAAGATGTAGTAGCTAAGTCTACGAGGTCTAATAATCCTCATAAGGTTATATGTGCAGTGTTTAAGGCTTTTGGTAGTATGTTATCTCCCCTGTGGTCTGGGGGTAGAATAGGACCACCGTATCCTCTGCGTGTCGTAAAAGGCGACTAAAAGAGGGGGTTGGCGTCAGGAAGGGCATCCGGCCATTAAAAACCCTAAATTTGCTCCATCTAAGTCCCCATGGATAAGTTTTATCCTGGGGAAAACAGCTAATCTGGGCGAGCCTGGATAATAGCTGTATAAAGGATGTTGTTGTTGTTATCTCCTTGTCAAGTTGCGAGAAAGAGAGGCAAAAAGATTAGTGAGATAGTTGGAAATAGGTGAAATATGAATAGTTCTATAAAGTTAAACTCTATATTTACTAAGTTATCGAAGAAAAAAAAAGCCTAAGTTACTAGGTAGAGGTATTGGGTGTGGTAAAGGTAAAACGTCTGGTAGGGGACATAAAGGGCAGAAATCTAAAAGTGGTGTTTCTATAAATGGATTTGAGGGTGGTCAACAATCTATATATACTCGTTTACCTAAAGAGGTTTTAACCCTATACATAAAGATATATTCTCTATAATTAATATTGGTGATGAGCAGCGTTTAATAGAGGCTAAAAAAGTAGTAAAAGGTTCTGTTATAGATAAAGAGGTGCTATGTAAGCTGGGTTTTGTAAAGTCTGCCAAGAGTAAAATCAGGCTTCTTAATAAGGGTAAGCTAAGTGAAAATGTATAATGCAGGTTGAATTTGTGTCAGAAGCTGCAAAAAAGTCTGTAGCTTCAGTTGGTGATAGTGTGGGAATATTATCATAAATAATGGGCAGCAAATCTGCATTTAATAGTTTGGATCCTTCATTATATTGTATAAAGGAGATTTATTGAAGCGTATATTTTTTACGCTAGTTGCTTTAATTTGTTATCGCTTGGATACTTACGTGCCTATTCCTGGAATTAGTCTCGATATAATTAATGATATATCCCTAAAGAATGCTCTGGTGTTTTGGGGGTATTTAATTTATTTTCTGGTGGTGCATTAGCTAGAGTGACAATATTAGCACCGAGTGTTATGCCATATATAGTTGCATCTATAGTTATGCAGTTACTATCTTTTGCCATCAAAGGGATTAATGAAGTTAAAAATGATGGAAAATTAGGACGTCGAAAGATGAATTCTTATATACGTTATATGACTATAGTATTGTATGTTTCATTCAATTACTATTTTAATTGCATTAGAAAGGATGAACAGGGAAGGGGTGTTAGTCTGGTCTTATGTTTCCTACTTAGGAGCCTTTAGTCTTTTAGGTGGAGCGATGTTTTTAATATGGCTTGGCGAGCAAATCAGCGCTAGTGGCGCAGGTAATGGCGTCTCATTAATCATTCTTACAGGTATAATATCAGAGCTGTATAATATCAGAGCTGTATAATATCAGAGCTGTATAGTGCTTTTTCATCCCTGTTAACGGTGAATAAAAGCGGTAGCATATCATTATTTTATTATCCTTTTTATTTTAGCGGTGTTTTTCTTACTATTGCTTTTGGTTATTTTTGTAGAGTCTTCTTATAGAAAATCATTTTTTAAAATTTTTAAAATCATTTTAAAAAATTACATAATGACGATTTTACTTATTACCTATTAAAGATTAATTTATTTGGTGTAATACCAACTATTTTTTGCCAATGCAATTTTATTAACACCTATTTCAATTGCGAATTTTTATAAGGGTTATGTTTTTTTCTGATTTTATTTTGAATTACTTCATGGCAAATAAAGTAATTTATATGGTAGTTTACCTAGCGCTTATAGTATTTTTTAACTTTTTCTATACCAATTTTATATTTAATCCAGAGGATAATGCCAATTTTCTTAAGAACAATAGTGGTTTTATACCTGGTAGAAGACCTGGAAAATATACTTCGTATTACCTTCAAGAAATCGTTTTTAAATTAACGTTTATTGGTTCTGCATATTTAGTGGTCATATGCGTTGTGCCCGAAAAGTTGTAAGATATTATTAATGATATACCGTTTATTTTTGGTAGAACGAGCTTATTGATTATAGTTAACGTTGTTACTGATACTATGATGCGCGCAAATACAATCCTATATCTTTTCAAATAGATATGATACCTGGATAAGAAAATACGAGTCTAAGACGAGAAAATTAAGATGATTATTGCAATTTTTGGCCCTCCTGGCTCTGGTAAAGGCACTCAATCAAACCAGTTGATAGCAAAGTATAACTTAAAGTTAGTTTCAGTAGGGCATTTGTTGAGGAATATATCTTGCAGTAGCTAGTTAAGTAAAAAAATAAAGGATATCGTGGAATCCGGTAATTTAATTCAAGATGAAGTTATGTGAGTTGTTGCGTGATCAACTTGAGTTAGTAGACGATAGCTTTTTTGTTGGATGGTTTCCCGAGAAATTTAAACCAAGCTTGTTTCTTAACTCAAATTTTGCAAGAGAAGTATAATAGGGATGTTGATATTGTTACTGAGTTGCAGCTTGACGATAAAATTGCAATTGACAGATTAAGGAATCGCCTTGTGTGCTTGGATTGTAAGAATGAATATAGTGCATCTTCTTTCAAGAATGAAGGTGGTCTTGTTTGTATGAAATGTAAAAGTACAAGACTAGAAAGGAATATTGATGATTATAATTTATCTGTAATTGTTAGAAGAATAAGCGAATATCACACCCAAATAAAGGATTTACGTGAATACTATAAAGGCAAATTATTAACGTTTAATGCTAATCTTGATGTTGTTCAGATAAAACAAGAGATGGAAAGCAAAATTTCTTGCAATTTGGTTTGACTCTAGATTATTTTATGGTATAAATTAAGAGTTATTATTAATAAAGTATCGGAGTATCGGTGGCACGTATTGCAGGTGTAAATGTTCCAGTAAAGAAATGTGTTCCTTTTGCATTAAATTATATATATGGTATCGGTGTTGCTACTGCAAACGCAATTTGCCATGCTTATGATAAGAGCAAACGTGTTTCAGAATTGCAAGATAAATACATAGAAAAGATCAGAAGTTTCATTAGGAGAAACTATTCTATAGAAGGTGAGCTTATAAAAGAAGTGGCTATGAATATAAAGTCTTTGGTGGAAATGGGATGCTATAGAGGAATGAGACACAGAAAAGGTTTACCAGTGAGGGGACAAAGAACTCATATCAATGCTAAGGCTCGTAAAGGTAGATCTCGTTTGCCTATTGCTGGAAAGAAATAAAATTTATTGTTATTGTGAGTTTTAATGAAAAAAAAAAGGGGGGGGGGGGGTTAGAACAGTTGGTAAAAGTGTAAAAAGTTCGTTATTGGGATTATTTATATTCGTGCAACTTTTAATAATACTTTTA
>NZ_JAAXCS010000117.1:0-4021 GCF_013309895.1 Wolbachia endosymbiont of Atemnus politus
CAGCGTTTGTTAATGGTTTAACCCTATTTCTCATTGCAGTAATCATCATAATTGAGTCAATAAAGAGATTTATTTTTCCGGTCAACGTCGAGTGGAAAATAATGTTAACTATTGCCACACTCGGGCTAATTGCTAACATCATAGTCTTTTTCGTATTACATAGCAAATGCGAAAGCAATATAAACATAAAAAGTGCCGTACTGCACGTTATAGGAGATATTTTAGGTTCTGTAGCTGCCATACTTGCATCCGTGATTATCATGCTTACTGGATGGCAGATAGTAGATCCTATTCTGTCAGTATTTGTCAGCGTAATAATCTTAAACAGTGGCTATAAAATTCTCAAGAATTCTTGCCATATACTCCTTGAAGGTACACCAGAAGGTATATCTGCTGAAGAGATAAAAAGTGAGATTGTATCTGAGCTACCTGAAGTGACAGATGTGCACCACATACATGCGTGGTCACTGTCCGACAATTATTTTATAATTACCATGCATGCCAAGGTAAAGCAAAATGCACAACACACTGATATTTTATACGAGATAAAAAAAATACTACTAAATAAGTTCAAAATTGCACACTCCACAGTTGAGATTGAATACAATGAGTGTGCTGATGAGAAAATATTGAAGACATAGCTTAATATAGTGATAACGTATCCGTTCAACGTAGTGACTGCTATTAAGTTAAAGAAGGAATGGTTAAAGACTGAACAAAAAAATTATTAAGTGATATGGTAAATGCTGAAACAAAATAGAATAAACTTGATGTACAGGGAGAGTAGGCCAGTGGAACTTCCCCACTAGCCGCTCGCAGAACTGTACGTAAACCTCTCGATTTATACAGCTCCCATTATTCGGTACTTTGACTCCTATACTAGCCTCCAGTGGTAGAAAGTATTCGGATTCCCTGCTCTCATTTTTCCTAGAAGTTGCCTTGCTAGTCTTTTTCCCAATTTCCGATATTTCTTTCTTACCCACTTTTCTAGATGCCGCTCTATATTGTTAAGAAGTTTGTACATCTCCGTTCGGTAAAACCTGCCGTAATACTGACACCAGCCTCTGACTATTGGATTTACTTTCTTTGATATCTCCTCTAACTTCTTTCCTGTAAGTAGGTGTATTTTCCACGAACTTATGGTTGTAGTAATCTTCTTCTTGGCTTTATTGCTAATTGCAGGTATAAATGAGACAAAATAAGTTTCTATTTTGTTGTTTTTCGCTAGCCTAGGTCTAAAAGTGTAGCCTAGGAAGTCAAAACTTTGTATTGGAAACTCACCTCTCCTGTTATCGTCCTTACAGTACACTATTTGCGTCTTTTCAGGATGTATTTTTAGCTTACATTTTGCCAGTCTTTCTTCGATTGCTACTCGCATAAAATCTGCCTGTTCCTTGGTTTTGCAGTGTACTATCACATCATCCACATACCTCTCAAATGGTATTGTCGGGTAGTTTTGTTCCATCCATATATCAAATACATGATGCATGAATATATTAGAGATGATTGAGCCTCCTTGCGGAACTCCTTTTTCCCTAACTACCTTGCTGCCATCTGCTTGCTGAATAGCGGCTTTCATCCACCTTTCAACGTACAGTGTGACCCATTTGCAATCTGTATGTTTCTTGATAGCTTGTAATGCCAAGCCGTGGTCTACATTGTCGAAAAATCCAGATATATCAAGATCTATCGTCCAATCGTACCTCCAGCATCTCTTGCGTGCTGTATCTACCGCATCCAGTGCTGATTTATTTGGTCTATAACCATATGAATCCTCATGGAATTTTGGCTCTACTAGCGGCTCAAGATACATAGAAGCTGCTGTTTGCCCTATCCTATCGAATACTGAAGGAATACCTAAAATTCTTTGTCCTCCCTCCAGTTTCTTTTGGTATTGCTACTGCTTTTACAGGCTCTGGAAAATAACTTCCGGATGACATTCGATTCCATAATTTGTATAGATTATCTTTTAGATTTTCTTCAAACTTTATTATCGAAACCTCATCCACACCAGCAGCACCTTTATTCTTCGATACTTGTTTATAAGCTCTCCAAATAAGCTGCTTCGGTATATCAAAAGACTTTGTTTTATTCATTTACTCCTCCCTTTCGGTTGACAAATAATTAAAACTGAATAACTTAGCCCCTTTGCTCCATTTCCATTACAGAAACTTCTTCACTACTACGAGCTAATCCGCCCCTGTTTTCCGCATTGGTACTCTCACCCTTGGAGTTTAGCTCCTTGAATTTCTCCCTTATCATCGTAACGACAGGTTCCCGTAGTTCTACACAATAGCCAAAAATAGACTCGCGCCACCTCTATGCCGGACACTACCTATCCAGTAAACAAGCTCCCGATAGATTTATCCTAAGTGTATAGAAAGCACTTAGTTTTAATGTCGTTCACAGGAATTTCGACACTTCTTCAGTGGTTCATTTTCATTCGCCTTCCTATTTCATACATGACGCATAATTGCGCCTTTTCCATAACGCTCACTACCTTGACTCTTGACCAAAGCAGCTTATGGTAGTTTGAAGCCTGCTCTTGTAAACCGGCTCCGAGGGGCCCTCCCTCATCTATTGCATAGCTTTGCACTAGCTTGTTCTATATAAACATCCTTTGCATCTCTACGGCACACTTCTACATCATCTACTTTTTCAAGCTTGGTATTTGGCTTCAAAGTACTGTACAACGCAAAGCTCATACAAGCTAGTCCTATTATTCCTACAACCGCTGCTATGATATGCATTTTCATGATGTACGACGCAATACAACTTACCAACAACACTGTGCCAACAATACCAGCTATAATTGGTTGAATTGCCTTTTTTGATGATTTTTCGTCTGCAGAATTTCCTTTGCCAGATGGTTCAGCAGTAGAGGGGTTATCAGGGGCGTTTGGCTCTTGTGCAGTAGTGTCTATTGAAGCATTTTGGAGCTCTTCTCTGCTTTCACACATAGGTTGCCCTGTATTAAGAATCTCGCTATTCTCATTAATATCTTCATAGAATTCAGTGTCAGTGGTAACTTCATCAATTACAGGAGTAGTATCTTTATTCTTTATAGCTGTTACATCTTTTACACTATTTTCATCCTCAGATGTAGTAATTCTAGTATTGATAGCAGTTTCTGTTATAACAGTAGGAGAAGGGGCTTGCTGTTCCGTAGACGTTTCTACACTAAGAATATTTTCTGAAGGTTTTTTGGTTTCTTCTAGAAAGTCCTTACTGCTAGAGGCACTTGCTGTTGGAGTGGGCTTTCCCTTCCAATTTTTGAGTTTTTTGACAATAGCTTTTCTTATTTTTTTCAGCGTTCTCATAATGTTTTTCTCCTTATAAAATTTTTTGATTTAGTTGTAGTTGAAATAGCAAGCCGGTTCTAAAAACCTCAAAGCAGATGCAGCAAGATATTCTCTGTTTTCTTCAAATGCTAGCCAGTAGCGGTTCTCTTGCTCACATACAAAACCTGTTGCGTTAGAACCAGCAAAAATATCTAAAACAACATCTCCCGGTTGTGTTAGAAACCTAATAAAAAATTGAGGTAATTTAGCAGGAAATCGAGCTGGATGCTGTTTTATACCTAGTTCTTTACATGCAGTAAGATAGCGGCTGTTGGATTCTGAATTGGGAATCTGCAAAAGATTTGATGGAATGGCTCCCCCATTATCTTTACCAAAGCTACTACCAATATTATGTCCTGATGGTCGTTCTTTTGGAGTATAATAAGCCTTTGGGTTCTCGATAAGTTTTTTCATGCGGCTACTGTATTCCACTCGCACTTTTGTGACGTCTGCTTTAGGCCACTCAGTCTTGCTATACTGTGTTAACAGAATCTTTTACTCTGATTTTTTTCTTATTGACCCATTCAATCGGACTTGGCAATTTAGAAGGATTATACCAATAAAAATCTTCTGCAAGAAAGAATCCTATATCGTCACAGAAATGTATAAGCACTCTAAAATTATATAGACTTCTAGATGGCACGCCTTTTTCATAAGCCCCACCCAGATCAAGTACAAAA
>NZ_JAAXCS010000118.1:0-3840 GCF_013309895.1 Wolbachia endosymbiont of Atemnus politus
GTTGAACCTGCAGGTCAAAAACAAGTTTTGAGTCAGAAATACCCTAATTGCCATGATAATAAGATTGGCGGAGGTTGTCAAGGGGTTTTTTCGTTTCACGACTGCCAAATGCAAGAAGCCTATTTTCAAAAGAAGAATTCAAATCAGTCCAAGCACATAAGCGTAGTATTACCGCCAAATGCTGTAGTGTTTACACTTACAACCTTTTCTGTGGAAAAACGTTGCAAATAATTAGGACCACCAGCTTTCGGTCCAGTGCCGGATAGCCCTCTACCGCCAAATGGCTGTACACCAACTGCTGCACCTATCTGATTGCGATTGATGTACACATTTCCAACCGACACTTTTTTGCTTATTAAATTGATCTGATTTTGTATACGGCTCTGCAAAGAAAACGTAAGCCCATATCCTGTGCTGTTTATGTCGTTTATAACCTCATTTAATTGTGACTTATCAAAACGTATGATATGCAAAATAGGACCAAATACTTCCTGCTTTAATTGCAAAATTTTTTGTATCTCATAAATATATGGAGGAAAGAAATAACCATTATGAGAATTTGTATCCATGGGTACCTTTGATAAAAGGTTTGAATCTCTATCCCTTGACATTTTCTCCGTATGTCTAGTTAGCATATCAATAGATGATTTGTCAATTATCGGGCCAATATCAGTGCTAAGCTGTATCGGATCACCAATCTTTAATTCCTGAACCGCATCGCATATCATCTTTATTTGTTTTTCTGCTATATCTTCTTGAATAAATAGCACCCTAAGCGTAGAACAGCGCTGACCGCTACTCCGAAACGCTGAAAGCAAAACATCTGAAGTCACCTGCTCCAAGAGAGCTGAGCTGTCAACAATCATAGCATTTAGTCCACCAGTCTCAGCGATAAGTGGTACAATAGGGCCATCTCTGCTAGCAAGCATTCTATTAATTATCTGAGCAGTTTGTGTTGAACCAGTAAAAGCTACACCAGAGATTCTATTATCTGGTACCAATGTTTTACCTAAATACTGACCGTCCCCTGGAATAAAATGCAGTACATTTTTTGGTATCCCAGCTTCGTGCAGTATTCTAACAGCTTCATGAGCAACAATTGGCGTTTGCTCTGCTGGTTTTGCCAGCACTGTATTACCTGCTGCAAGTGCAGCCGAAACTTGTCCAATGAAGATAGCAAGTGGGAAATTCCACGGTGATATGCATAAGAAAACCCCTCTACCTTCAAAAAAGATAAAGTTATCTTCACCTGTTGAGCCCGGCAATTTTTTCCAGTTATTCAGTTCATTTTTTGCTATCATTGCATAATAACGCAAAAAGTCGACTGCCTCCCTTACTTCTGCTATTGCATCAGATAAAACTTTTCCTGCTTCCACGATCAGAATGTAAACCAGCTCTTTCATCCTTTCTTCAAGCAAATCTGCAGCTCTTTCAAGAAGCTTAGCACGCTCTTCTGCTGAAACATTCTGCCACTGAGCAAAAGCACTATGCGCTATTTCAATAGCGCTTAAAGCCTGATCACTTGTAGTATTCGACACTTCTCCAATTACATTTTCCAAATGTGCTGGATTAACCACTTCAGTAAATTTGGCACTGCCAGATAGTGACTCTCCATCAATTATAGGTCCAACCTGCCATTTATTTTCACTAAATTCTTTTATATCGTTTGCAAATTGTGAAACTGTAACTGAATCGCTAATATCCATCCCTAAGGAGTTTTTCCTTTCTTCTCCAAAAATATCTTGTGGTAACGGAATGCTTGGGTGAGGTTCATACTCCAAGCTTTTAGCTTTTTCTAACGGATCTGAAACTAATTCTTCAATTTTAACGTTAGAATCATTTATTTGATTGACAAATGAACTATTAGCTCCATTTTCAAGAAGGCGTCTAATAAGGTACGGTAATAAATCACTATGTTTACCAACCGGAGCATATACACGGCAATTAATACTTGTTGCAAGTTCTGACATTGCATAATCATATAAGCTCTTACCCATTCCGTGTAAGCGTTGAAACTCAAACCCAGGGTGGTTTTTATCGGCAAGCTCCATTATAGTAGCAAAAGTGTAAGCATTATGAGTTCCAAAGCATGGATAAAAGTGACTTGCTTTGCTCAAAAGTTTCTGTGCGCAGGCAAGGTAACATACATCAGTGTAGCTTTTTCTAGTAAACACTGGGTAACCACTTAACCCTAATTCCTGCGTGCGCTTGATTTCCGAGTCCCAATATGCTCCTTTCACAAGTCTCACCATAATTTTATGTTTTGACCGGATGGCAACATCTTCAACAAAATCAAGAACAGACAAAGCACGTTTTTGATACGCTTGTACAGCTAAGCCAAGTCCTTCCCACTGAGAAAGCGACTCATCAAAGCGCAATTGCTCAAACAAAACTAATGACATCTCAAGTCTTTCTGATTCTTCTGCATCTATACATAGTGAAATGTTATATTTTTTTGCTTCATGGCAAAGCTCTAACACCTTGGCTCTTACTTCTTCAGCTATACTACCAAATTGGCTGAACTCATAACGTGGATGCAATGAAGACAACTTGATCGAAACTCCATGGGACTTAAAGCAATCACTCGTATCAGTAGATTCACCTATAGCTTTTATTGCATGCATATAGGAATTAAAATATTCCCCTGCATCCTCAGCTGTGCGAGCAGCTTCACCAAGCATATCAAAAGAGCATAAATACTTACTATGGTCATCTGACTTTATACTTTCCAATGCTTTTTCTATAGTTTCTCCAACAATAAAGTGCTTACCAATCGTTAACATCGCTTGTTTTACTGCTTTGCGAATTACTGGCTCCCCTAAATTTTTTAGTAATCTAGAAATTGCATGATAGAATTTTGGATCTTCTCCATCGCTTCTTAGTATACTGCTTCCTATCACTAAACTCCACGTAGAAGCATTAACAAATAACGAAGAAGAACGCCCTAAGTGTTTACCCCATTCTTGATTGGCAATTTTATCTTTGATTAGCTGGTCTATTGTATAATCGTCTGGTATTCTAAGCAGTGATTCAACAATACACATCAGTGCTATTCCTTCGTCATTGGAAAACGAGTACTGCTGCATAAAAGAATCTATAATGCCTAATTTACTGCCTTTAATTTTTTCGACAACTTGTTTTGCAATATTGTAAATTCTGTTTTTTGAATCAGCCGAAAGCTCTATTTTTTCTATGAGATAACGTACATAACTTTTTTCATCAGTACGATAAAATCCCTGCAAACGTTTTCGCAATTCGTTAGGTTCTTGTATAGAACTGATCATAATTATCTACAAAACACCTTTACTATGTAAGGTAAAATTATATCATAACTTCGTGTAGAATAAATCATTATTTATAAAAGGCCAGGGTGAAGGATCCTAAGCAGAACCATCCTCTCATAATATTTAGAAAGGAAAGCAGAATCTATGTATCCGTTCAGCAGTGTTGCCGAGAGTCAAGCAAGATAGCTTTAAATGATCTTTTTATAGTTATTTAACTTTTGTGTTATAGATTAATATTTTAATTTATGTGGGTATATAGAGTAGGATATGTAGGAAAAAAGTTATTGCAATATCAAGTTTATTACTTGCTATCTTGTTCTTAGTGATTATAGTTCAATTTTTTACTAGGAGCCAAAGTTGTGTCAAAGTTAATGATCAGGATATCGAGGCACTGTTTGATCGTTGGAATGATTCACTAAAAACTGGCGATGCTTATAAAGTTGATGCAAATTACACTGATGATGCAGTACTACTGCCCACTCTATCCTCTAATCCTAGAATAACTGGTGCTCAGCGTGTTAATTACTTTAAAGATTTTTTGACTAAGCACCCGACT
>NZ_JAAXCS010000119.1:0-3800 GCF_013309895.1 Wolbachia endosymbiont of Atemnus politus
CTGCTCCCAGTACTATCAGGAGTGTTTTTGATATAAAAACCTCGTTACTTTCCATTTTAGCAATAACCGAAAATAAAGCTCTAAGTAACAACCTACCGGTAATAAAAATCAATGCTAACGCGATAGCTGCTTGTACCAATGAGCTCATTAGACTATTTCCAGAGCTACCGGTAAGTAAAGGTACTAATACCATTAGCGGTACCACTGCAAAATCTTGCATCAATAGTACTGCTATCGACAACCTACCAACTTGACTTGCTTGAGAACCTTTTTCCTGCAGAAACTGTAACACTATTGCCGTTGAGGACAATGACAATGCAAGCCCACCGCCGATAACTGCTGCCATGTAAGTGTTCACTCCAAAAGTAAGAGCAATGCACCATATCGCTACCATGGTAACTATAACTTGAAGGGAACCAAATCCAAATGCATGAAGACGCATGGCAATGAGACGTTCAAAGGTAAATTCAAGACCTATAATGAACAATAGAAAAACTACGCCGAATTCTGCAAAAGTATCCATTGCGTCAGCTGAATGTATCAGATTAAATCCACGAGAACCAATAAACGCGCCTGCAACGAAGTAACCGAGCACTGAGCTGATATTCATTCTCCAAAACTCTATGCCTATAAACACAGCGGCGGAGAGTAAAATTATAATATCAAAAATGGTGGGAGCTGTTGTGCATGACATTTAACCTGTTGAATTAGACCATTTAATTGAGCAACCAATACTTGATTTTTGCTCGGCTGGAGGATAACCTGTTTCTGCAATAAATTTCATTGCTTGAAATAGATCACTGCTTCCTATTTTAAAGTTTTGAATCTTGTTTTTATTTTGCATCGTTAAAACGTCCACTATAGCAAAGGTTTAATTTAGCGTTGAAGCTAAAAGAGTCAGGAGTAGAAACAGCATCATACTTTTTAGCTACTTCTTGCGTACTGTCAATCAGATATGGAAATGTAAACCTATTTTCCTTGGCAAAATTAATCATATTTTCAAAGGAGTCTTCTGGATATTCATTTACATTATTTGGCATTATCGCAACAGTACTTACCTGATAATCCTTTTTTGCACATCAACATCGCTAACCTGATTGCTAATAATTGATTGAACGTAACGACAGTGATTGCATATAAACATTACAATAAGACCATTTTTTCCACGACAGTTACTTAATGTATAGTGTTTATTATCCACCCCCAAAAGATTGAAATCCTTTGCAGTAACTATTGCATACCAAGGGTATTGGCTTGGAGTTGACTTAGGGCTGATAAAGTTCGAAAGGGATTTCAAGAAATAGCGCTAAGAGAGTCTGTTAGGTGCAGTGTTATCACTGAAGTTGAAACTAAAGATAACAATCAAGTGTATAGTGCAATTAGAAAATTTCTCGCATAACCTGAATTTTGGTGTTTTTATAATGCTCTTTTTACAAGATATATAAAATAAAAGAAGTCGGGACCGGAATTGAACCGTGTATAAAAGGATTTGCAGTCCTCCGCATAAACCTTTCTCCCACCCAGTTTACGTTGAAAGGTATTTCGCCCAATAATTGAACCATTACCCCCACTCTGTTTAATTTATTTTGCCTTATTGCATATATCATCCGCCGATTTTGACTCACCACCAGAAAAAACTACTATTCTCTTTCCTGCATAGATATATTTTTGACGTATTCAATTCTTTTGGACAATGACTCAATATTTCCGGCTTCTATTTTTTCTTTTTCTAAGTGGTTAGTTAGAAGTTTTACTTTTATTATGTTGGCACCGAGCAAAGCTGCTATATGTGCAGCATAGGAAATAACATCAACTGCTGTTTCACATTCTTTGAAAATTCTTTCACCACGTGGATAAGACCACAGCACTACTGCAAGTCCACAAAATTTAGCCACAGCTATGATTTCAAGGGGTTCTTCTATCTTATCGAAACACTTCGCAGAACCAGGATATACAGTAAACCCAACAGCTATGCAGCCCAAACGCAGCGCGTCTTTCACAGAGGCAGTAATTTCCTGATCAGAATTTAGACCTTTCGAATGCAAAGAGTTGGAACTATTAAGTTTCAAAATAAGTTGCAGCATTTCAGCATAAGTTGAAGCACCAGCTTCGATCATACCAAGCGATGCAGCATATGCACTTACTCTTAAATCAACCGCAAGCTGAAAATGATAATGTGGATCGTAAGCATCAGGGCTAACTTCAAAGCTTTTTATTGGGCCGTGTTCAAATCCTTGGTCTACAGGTAGAATGACTAATTTGCCAGTTCCACCAAGTTTTCCATGCATGAGAAAACGAGTTAGGTTTGCTTTTACTCCAGGACTTACACTTTCATAGTAACTTAGGATCTGTCTTACTTTGTCACTTATTGTCACTATAACCAAAATTAAATTTAAGTTGTAAATTGTAACAAAGATAAAGCTCAATACAAGAATTTTAAGTTACATCAAAAGCAATTTTATATATATATTCTTGTTTACTCATATAAATCCTTAATGTCTTTCCTTTAGTACGCTATATTTGCTATTAAATATGGATTCCGTTAGTAATCCGCCCTGGTCACAACATACATATCCAGGAGGGGAACCAATCAATCTAGATATTGTATGAGATTCCTTATATTCAGATATGTCAAAGCGCACGAGATTTATACCCATACTTTTTTCCTAACTGTTTCGCAGTTTCAGTCACACCTACATCAGTCGGACCTGCAAAAAAGATAATTTGCTAAGGGTTTATCATAACTTCTCAGCCCAGATTTAGCAATTTTAATAGAATTTAACAAGAGATTCTATCGCTTGCTCTTGACCAAAAATTACATTCTAGAGGTTTTCTTTTAGAGATTTGATTCTTTGTATATCATCAAATTCAGACCCACAAGGTACGTTTGTCATCTTTGTGATATTATTCTTAATGTCTCTACTGTGCTTCATCTATAATCCTTTTATCCATTTATCCTTTTATCTATTATCCTGCTTCATCTATAACATCAACTGCTTTATCAGGTATTATTCGCCCACTAATATATTTATGCGAAAGTTCTACTGCAGACATAATGGCATGTTTCGCATAATATACTCCATGGTACCCTTTGTAGTAGTGCTTTATACCGTTTAGTATCTTTATTGTTGAACAGATGACTCTTTTATATTAATTTTTTGAAACCTTCTTGCTAATGCTTTATCCTTTTCAAAGCTAATGCTGTATTCTCTGTATGTAGTTGCACCTATGCAACGCAATGTACCTCATGCAAGTGCAGGTTTGAGTAGATTGCCAGCTTCAAGGAAGCTACCACTTGTTGAACCTGCATTGTCCATCGATAAAAAGAATAGCACCAGATTTTGTCACAATTGCTTTTATTATAGATTTTATTCTCTCTTTAAAGTCACCTCTATAGCGTGTTCCTGCGAAGAGTGTGACCCTAAATCCAAAGCATAAATTATGCTGGACCTCAGGACACTCGGAACACTGCTTTCGATGATTTTCAATACCAGACCTGCAACTATTGTCGTTTTGCCGACACCTGGATTCCCAACATATAGAGGGTTGTTTTTGCTGCGTCTTAATAAGATTTCTATAGTACGGTCTAATTCATAGTCACGACCGATAACGTAATCTATTTTTTTACTTCTCGCATAATCATTTAAATTTCTGCAATAACTTTGCAGAATTTCCTCGTCTTTTAATAACTCGCCTTTACTTACTGCAGTAGAAACGTCATTCTTTTTGTAGTGTTGTTATTAAGGCCTAAATATTACTAAAAGTATTTATTTAATATATCTTTATTTTAAGATAATGCA
>NZ_JAAXCS010000120.1:0-3621 GCF_013309895.1 Wolbachia endosymbiont of Atemnus politus
ATTTAAAACAAGAAGCACAGGCGATAATTAGTGAGGATAAAGAAATAATCGAAGAGTTTTGTAAGATGGTAGCTTGATGTACTAGACAGGACTTGATCTGACACTTAGAGATTAAGTCTTGTCTTTTACAGAATAAACTCCATTTGCATTGCTTGTATATTATACTCTATTTGCTTTATTTGTTCTATCAATTTCTCCTCTAAATCGAAATTACTGTTCAGCCTTGCTTTAATTTTTTCTTCTTGTAATACATTTAATTCTTTTAGTAACACTATGTTATTCCACACAACTTCTGCAGATTTTCTCTCGTTTAATTGACTATTTAGTACATTAGTTTTTTTACATATAAACCTTACGATTTCAGTACCACTGGACTGCTCAAATTCTTGTAATAAAGCCTCTTCACTTCCATTATTTATTATATCAATTATACGCTGTTGTAAGCTTTTCATTTCTGTATTAGTGAACTCAAAGTGAGAAAATTGTTCAAAAAATATAGGATGGTGTAAGATCTCGGGAAATTCTATTACTATACGCAGAATTATAGCTTGATTTTGCTCTGCTTCAATCAGCTCTGGAGATTTATTGTGAAGGTATTCACCTTTTGTTGCCCTAATTTTACTGTTAAAAATCTGCTTTTTGAAGCTTCTTCTCAATTCACTTACCTTATTATAAAAATAATCCCTGTAATACCTTCTAATACTGCTGTTACTAATAGCGTTGACATATCCCATGAACTTGTGCTCAAGAACTGAATATTTTTCAGGAGCAAGTTTTTCGTAGTTTTGCAGATTGCTATTGATTATGTAATGCCACAAATATTCAGAATGAAGTTCTGTTGAACGGTCAAGTATAGTCAATACGCTTTCTTCTTGATATTCCAGTTCATTACACATATCGTATGGGTCTTTATTGCTTGGCAAAGTTACGAACTTCAATGTATACCCAGGCTCGAGTATCGGCAGGGCAAGTTCCGCAACTCGGGTGGCGGCATGACGTCCGGCACTATCTCCATCCATGCAGATGGAGATTTCTTTAGCAAATTTCCACAGATTTTTTATCTGCTCTGCAGAAATTGCAGTGCCAAGCGGAGCAACTGTATTGCTAACTCCCGCTTGATGTAGTGCTATCACATCCATATATCCCTCAACAACAAATACATGCTGTTTTTTGCGTACTTCGCTCAAAGCAAAGTTTAACCCATATAAATTCTCTCTCTTCTTAAATAATTGGCTCTCTGGACTGTTTAAATATTTCGGCTGTTGTTCAGAACTCAGCGCACGTCCGCCAAAACCAACAACCTTTCCTGCAATGCTTTGTATAGGAAACATCAGCCGATCGTAAAAATAATCACGAAAATGTTTATTTATTAACCCAACATTCGTCAAAACTTCGTCTTCAATACCTGAAGAGTTCAAATATTCTTTCAAACCAGAGCTTGGTGCATAACCTATCTTAAATTTATCTATGATTTCAGGTGAAATCCTGCGCTGCTTTAAATAATCTACAACACCTTGATTTTTCTGTGCAAACCAATTTGCAGCTAAATTCAGCGTTGAAAACAGTTTGTTGCTTTCTCCAGCAGCACCGAGGTTTTTGGGTAACTCAACACCTGTAACTGACGCTAGCCTTTCCAGTGCTTCTTTAAAGCTTAACCCTTCAGTTTGTGAAATAAACTCAAACACATCACCATGAGCTGAGCAACCGAAACAGTAATATAACCCCTTTGTATTGCTTACCGAAAAAGATGGAGTTTTTTCGTTATGAAATGGACAAAGCCCAACAAAACTATCCCCTCTTTTTATTAATCTGACTTTTTTACCTACTATGTCAGATAGTAATAACCTTGATTTTATAATATCTATATAATCCATTCTGTCGAGTTAGTAGTAGGATAAAAATTATACAGAATTTATACCATCTGACTCAAAATTTATTTTTATAGCTAAAGTAATTCAGGTTCACCGTCATTCCGCTGCTTGTTAGCGGAGATACCGCGAATGAATCGCGGTATGACGTCTAGCTATAGCTTCGGACTTACGAAAAATCAGGAGAGCTTGACAAAGAACCCAAAATAAATTACCCATATTAAATGTCTTTAAGTCATAATTTCTTATATGTCGGATGTAATATCAATTGCTTCAGACCATGCAGGTTACAAACTAAAATCAGAAATGAAGCCTTACCTGGAAGCTCTGGGTTATGCGGTAATAGATCGTGGCTGTACTGCTAAGCAAAAGTGCGTAGATTACCCAGATTACGCTGTTAAAGTTGTAGAAGATATAACAAGCAAAAAAGCAAATTATGGGATATTAATTTGTGGTACAGGTTTAGGCATGAGTACTGTGGCAAATCGTTTTGAAGGAATCTACGCTGCTTTATGTAATAGTGTTGAGATCGCAAAATTAGCTCGCGAGCATGGCAACGCAAATGTACTTTGTCTTGGTGCAGGATTTACTGCGAGTGGATTAGCAAAAGACATAGTCAAACAATTCCTCGAAACAGAATTTTCAAAAGAAAGCAGACATAAAAAACGTCTTGATAAACTTAGCAATATAACCTCTTCTAATAAGAAAAAGAAAACAAAAACTTATAATGAAGATGAAATATCAAAATTTGCCAAAATGGCAGACGAATGGTGGGATGAAAATGGCAAATTCAAGCCATTACACATGATGAATCCTGTGAGAGTATCATACATTATTGAGAAAATAAAAGAATTAAAAGGGTGTGATTTAAAAGAATTATCATTGCTTGATGTTGGGTGCGGTGGTGGTATTTTGTCAGAGTCAATGGCACGCGTTGGCATTAATGTTGCAGGAATAGATGTGTGTGAGGAAAACATAAAAGTGGCACAATCACATGCGAAAAAAGTAGGGTTAAATATAGAATACACACACACCAGCATTGAAGAGCTAAGCAATAACAAAAAATACGATGTGGTTCTGCTAATGGAAGTAGTTGAGCATGTGGATAATTTAGAGCTTTTCATGAAAAGAGCAATAGAATTGCTAAAACCAGAGGGACTGATATTTGTATCTACGATCAATAGAACTATCAAATCCTTCTGTCTTGCGATAATTGGTGCGGAGTACATATTAAATTGGTTACCGCAAGGTACACATAACTGGAATAAATTTCTCAAGCCGTCAGAAATTTCAAATCACTTAAGAGAAAATAATGTCAAACTACAAAATATGGCTGGCATGGAATATAACGTAATAAAGCGTGAGTGGAATTTAACTAAAGGTGTGGATGTTAATTATATACTTTGTGGATTATTAGCCGTACTATAAAACAGATTTGCTCAGGACTTGGGCAAATTTTAGTATTACCTACCCATTTCCACTTGATTACAAGGTGGTACTACTTTGTTTATACAACTTGATGGACCACTACTATCCAGATTCATAACCTGAGTTTTTGTGTTATCTAGATTTTGCGAATCTAGATTTCCTATGCGTTCTAGAATTCTCTGAGAAGCCCCATCGGTTTTATTAGTTAGATTGCTATAAAATGAAGAATAGAATCTGTTTGTGTTAATAATGTTAAGAGGGCTTTTTCCATAGTGGTCCTCCACACTAAGATCAGCTCTTTTTTCTAAGAGAAGGTCAACAAGTC
>NZ_JAAXCS010000121.1:0-3617 GCF_013309895.1 Wolbachia endosymbiont of Atemnus politus
CAAATTCAGTTTCCATTGAATAGTTACCACTATGAGCAGCTTCTATCAAGAAACTACCGGAACGAGTCAATGTGTTGCTTGCACCTTCTTTCACCTTACCTTTAACATACACAGCACCATCTCTAATTTTGCCTGCAGTATATTTCGCACCTTCAACTGTCTTTTCTGCAGCATATTTGAAGCCTTCTTTTATTTCTGCTCTATATTTCCATATTGCATAAGAAGCACCAACTAAAACGGCAGCTCCTACTATTGCTCCAATCACAATTCCAATTGTTGGTCCAGCAACAGCTATAGATGCTCCAGCAGGCGCCAAAGCGGAAGCAATTGCTGACCAGTTGGTTGCAATAATATAGCCTATCAAGCAAATTACTCCCAGCCTGATAATACCACTATTTGACTGGTTCTGCTTTCTTAACAACTTTTTTCTTTCTTTAACGATTCTATTTTTTGTTCAAATGGATCCTTTGAAAAAGAATTTTCAGTTTGAGTTCCAACAGAACTTAGATTATTATCATTAGTAACTAATTTTTTTTGGTTACTTGACATTTTAAACCTCACTATTAATTAAATATATTATATTGTACATCTCCATTTCTTAAGTTAGTGTTAACTTGGCTGTTAGTATTCATTACCAGCAAATAATTGTGCTTGACGTGCTTTTGGGAAGTGTGGAGAATACATACAGACACACAAACGTTCCAGCGCTGGGTCCAAGTGTTTCGATGACATTGTCATAAAGGCTATATCATAAGGGCAGACTTAAGTCACGCAGCATTACAAAAAACGCCAATTGTTATTGACAATTTTAAGCTAATTTGTATGCTTAATACATATTTTTAAAGGCTGTATGCAAAGTAAAGAACATGACTTTCATTTAGTGGATTCAAGTCCTTGGCCAATCGCTATATCAGCGGCAATTCTTATTCTTGCACTTGGATTAGTTGGGACGCTCCATAAACAAGTTTTTGGGGTACTTGGTTTAATTTTAGGAATATCTGCAGTATCAGGAGTGTTGTTTCATTGGTGGAGGGATGTAATAAAATAAGCCATTATGATAAATGCCATACCGCAATTGTAAAACATGGACTCAAGATTGCGATGTATTTATTTATCCTTTCATAAGTTGTTTTTTTTATAGCGTTCTTTTGTTCATTCTTTAAAGCCTGGCTTGATCCGGTTTTTTTGTTTGAGGCATTTTCTCCTACAGGGAGAGTTAAATGGCCTCCTGAAGGGATTTTACCACCTGACCCGTCGTCGTTACCATTCATGAATACGTTAGTATTATTACTTTCTGGTACAACGGTTACTTCAGCACATCATTTTCTACTCGAGAATGATAAAAAGAACATGGGCGCAAAAAGATCAAGTTACACCTCAAGATCATATGTGTTTTGAATTTGTCTCTTGGTATTGGCATTTTGTAGATATAGTCTGGATATTTTTGTCAATGTAGGAACACAGTATACCGCCATACGATTTATTAAAACATAAGCCTATACATTATATTTCGGAACGAGTGTCCCTTTATCAAATAATAGTTGATCTGAGCTGGACCGTGCAATATATACAGAAAAATTACTGGATATTTTTGTTTGTATTCGTTTATTTGCTAAGCGTTCTTTGAGTGGTAAAAATAATAGGTCTTGATCCAGGAATAAGTAAAACCGGGTGGGCTGTTATCAATCTAAATGAAAAAGGTGGTATCGAATTTCTAGGCAGTGGCACTATAGCAACTGACAGTAAGCTCAGCGCAGGTGATTTCTCTATATTCTCCAAATGAAGCTTTGGTGGAGAAAATTTTTGTTAATAGGAATCCGAAATCTTCGCTAACTTTGGGATCTGCGAGAGGAGTCGTAATTTTAGTGCTAGAAATAACAGAGCTGACTGTAAATGAATATGTTGCAAACTATGTAAAAAAAGCGTCACCGGAAATGGCCATGCTAGTAAAAATCAGGTTATATTTATGGTGACAGATAGTTAAGGATGACAGATAGGTAATGATAATTGATAGTTAAGGATTTAAATATAAAATGTCACCATGCTGCCAATGCTCTTGCTATAGCAATTTGCTTATACGAGAGGTTCTTGTTTTATAGGATAGATTTTACTTTAAATAAAAAACTCACATCTTAAACGGATCATATGCATCAATTTCCTTAGGGTTGCTTTTTTCCAATTTCTCACTCAATAATCTTAGAATGGGCTGTAAATCATCATCGATTGATAGTATTTCTTTATTTAGGTAATTGGCCAAATGACTCCTCTTCTTAAGAATTTCTGCTTCCCCCGATAAATCACATTTGTTTAACACTACAATTTCTTCCTTCTCAATAAGGTCTCTATTGTAAAGCTTCAGCTCATTGTGTGTACAATCATAAGCTAAAATGACATCATCGTGAGTCACATCAATTAAATGTAGTAAAATTTTACACCTTTCTACGTGCTTTAAAAATTCGTGTCCAAGCCCAACTCCAAGGTGAGAATCAGTGATTATTCCAGGGATATCTGCTATCACAATTTTGCTATCATCCACCTTTGCTGCACCTAAATGCGGTCTTATCGTGGTGAATGGCTGATCCTCTACTTTCGTATCTGCATTTGAACAACGAGTCAAGAATTTTGATTTACCTGCATTTGGCATGCCGATAATGCCAACGTCAGATAAAATATTTTAGCTCTAATATTATGTTTCTTTCTTCACCAGGCTGACCATAGGTAAAATGTCTTGGTACCCTATTGGTAGAGGACTTAAAGTGAGTATTTCCAAGGCCACCTTTTCAACCTTGCACTACTTGAAATTCCATATCAGGTTTATCAAGATCTACTATCACTTCCTCACTTTCTTAATCTATTATTTGTGTGCCAACTGGAACTCTAAGTATGACATCTTTTCCCGCTGTGCCAAACCTATCTCTACTTGCACCACATTTTCCACTGTCCGCTTTAATGTGTCTTCTACAACGAAAGTTAAGCAAAGTATTGAGATTTGCATCGCTAGCAAAAACTATGTCTCCACCTTTTCCTCCATCCCACCGTTTGGACCACCAATTTCAACGAATTTTCCAGACGAAAACTCGCACAGCCATCACCACCATCACCTGCTTTTAAATATAATTTAACTTTGCCTATAGTGTTCATATCAATCCACGACAATATTTAGCATTTCTTCCTAACGCGCCTTCTATTCTCATCAGTTCATTATACTTTGCAAGTCTATCAGAACGCGACAGCGAGCCAGTCTTTATTTGCCCACAATTTGATGCAACCGCTATATGGGATATTGTTGTTTCCTCTGTTTCACCGGAACGATGAGAAATCACAGTTTTATAGCCACCTGATTTTGCCATTCCAATAACAGTAAAAGCTTCTGTTAATGTCCTTATATGATTCGGTTTGATCAATACAGCATTTGCCATTTTTTTCCTCTATTCTATTGCGTATTAGCTGACAGTTTGTAACAAGCAAGTCATCCCCGACTAATTGGATTTTGTTCCCTAGTTTTGCGGTAAGCAATTTCCAACCTTCATAATCATCTTCCCTCATCGCATCTTCTAAAGAAATTATTGGATATTTTCCCACAAAGTCACAGTAGTACTTGATATGTATCATTGATT
>NZ_JAAXCS010000122.1:0-3491 GCF_013309895.1 Wolbachia endosymbiont of Atemnus politus
AAATTAATCTAAATTATCTTTCTTTCAAAATTACCATTTTAACAAATAAGCTCTTTTCCCTAAAATAATCATGGCATAGTCACAATTACGGCTCATATTTTAAACTACATTTTTGTCTTCATTCATATTCAATAACACTAGTGGCTACAAACCAAATTGCATATTATTTTGGGACACGCAATCTTCTGCTGGAACAACGCAAGAAAAAGCAGGTATTAAGCACCACCTTGATTATTTTATGTGCCATCATTAATATTTAAACCATAGAAAAACTATATTAAGAAATACAGCCACCTGGCTTCACGTCTGCGTTATTATTAAGTATTATACGACATATACGTGTCTGTGCACTTTATATTGGGCATATGGTGATCATTCTCAATTTATTCTTATGGATTTTGGCACAAACTTGCATATTAATTTAAAGCTAGAGTCCACTGGCGTGGTATTTAGTTTATTAATATCGTTTTTGTGTATCGTTTAACCAGTATATATGCAATATGCTACATGCAAAATAACTATCCTGATAGTAATCACTCAAGTTTCTTGTGTTTTCTTTCAGTATCGATCAGCTGTACAATGTTTATTGCTTTTTCCGGCGATTTGCTTACTACATTTGTTTTTTATGAACTTTTGACTATCAGTACCTATCCTCTCGTTACCTATAATGCAACAAGTGAGTCAATGATAGCCGGACATTATTACTTTGGTGTGCTGTTTTTTCCTTCCTTAGTGCTATTTTTTCCAGTTCTCGGTTTCTTATACAGTAAATTTCATACTTTGGACTTCGTAAGCGGTGGAATATTTAAATTTGACACTTCGCTCGTTACTTTCATTGCAGTGTGTTTTGCTATGCTGATTTATGGAATAGGCAAAGCTGCATTAATGCCAATGCACTTTTGGTTACCAAAAGCAATGGTTGCGCCAACTCCTGTGAGCGTGCTGCTAAATGCTGTTGCTGTTGTGAAATCCAGAGTTTTCATCATTATAAAAGTCATATTGTACACTTTTGGCACCGATAATCTGCAACGCTTTGCACAACAAAGTTGGTTTGCTGGTGGATGGCTGCCTTATGCTGCAGGATTCACCATCATCATTGTTGCTTCACTGATTGCACTCAAGCAGAAAAAATTGAAAAAATTGCTCGCCTATCTACCGTTTCCCAATTATAATATGTTATACTATTCGCTTCAATTTTTAGCGATCTTAGCGCAAGAGTTGCAGTTTTTCAGTTAGTTTGTCATGCATTTGCAAAAATCACGCTATTCTTTGTTGCAGGCAGCATAATAACGAAAACGGGTGAGAAATATGTAGATAGAATTCACGGCATAGGACGAAATATGCCAATTACTATGGCAGAATTTACTATAGGTGCGTTATCTATGATAGGAGTGCCACCTGCTCCAACTTTCTGGGGTAAGTTTCTCATTTTTAAGGCTGTTTTTAACTATAGCAATGTAGCACTTTCTGTATTTGTAACTCTTGTGTTAATAGTAAGCACTATACTGAATGCTATGTAATTTTTGCCAATAATTTACAATGCTTTTTTCTCAAAGCCTTTTAAGAATTTTTTCGTTAAAAAGACACATATTTTTCTGGTTTTACCGCCAGTCATCACTGCGATGTGTACTTTTGTTATTTTCTTCAGTTACCAAGTAATATTTTAAAGTATCTTGTCTTTAAGCTTTGGCATCTAAGCTGAGATTTAATTATAGAAACATTTTCTTCGGCAAAATCTATATCTCCGATTAACTTTAACAGTAACCTTCAAAAGTTCAGGTGGAGAAATGATAGTTCTGTTATTACCAGTTCTCATTCCAACCACTCCAAGTTCTATGGCAAACGGTACTTTTTTATCACCAACTTTGAATTGCGCTATTTGATCTTTGATTATATATTCACCATCTTGTCCCATTACACTATACTTAATTGACACTTCGTCACCATATCTTACTTGTTTGCCAGCCCTGTTAATTAAGTCATTAAAATCATCATATTATTTACTGACTCGGGATATCTATCCTTTACTTCGATTAGTTTGACGTAGTGAGAGTTAAAGCTTGTTTCGTTACCACTCGCAATGTTTACAGTAACTACACGCTCTCCTCCTTCTTTCATACCCATTATTCCTAGGTCCACCTCTTTCCAATCATCTTGACCTATTTTCAAAGTAACATTAGGAACTTGACTCGTAAGTGGTGTCGCTAGGTTGTTAGATATTTTATACATTTGCAGCAGGACTTCTTGACCACATAGAGCTCTGCTGCCCCACTGCCTTCTGTAATTTCATAAAAGTTTATCAGATTTTCCTCCTTTTCTTGCTGTATTATTTCTTCTAAATACTTTATCAGCCCATGTTTTTCAATATAGTGGTCAAGTGCTGATTCAAGTATTGGTTTCACTAAGTAATATGCTATCGTTTGCAGCAAGCCATCATGAGCAGCATTTATCTCATAAAGCGTGTCCTTTTTTTCTGGCTTACCTTTGTTGATAAAGACGATAGTAAACATAAAAGCGGAAGTTAAAGTAAAAAGTATTAATATGGAAACAAGCAATTGTAATATAATTTTCTTAGCCATCTTTCCTTACTCGATTCAATAAATCGTATAAATAATCAGTATCTCCTGAAAGCTTACTTGATTTATCCGAAGTTTGTTTTTAAAAAGGTTGTCCATATAGTTTTCTATTTCACTTTTATTAAGTACAGCCTTTAAATTATTTACCTCATCTTGTTTGTAGTCTTCAACATCATCCTTAGCTTGAAAGATAAGTCCTAGATTTATTCCGCAGTCATATAACACTCTACGTTGCTTATTTGTAGCATCTCCTACTATAGCACCTATTTCACATGAAGCTGCAAATAGTTTTGCGGTTTTTAATAAATGAATTTAATTTATTTTAGAGAAATCAGTATCAATATCCAAAATCTCTCCTCCTACCATTACCTTAGCTCCTATCGATTGGGAGAGCGCTCTTATGATTTCACAACGTTTGTTATCCTCATTTAGTGAAGATAATATTTCAAAAGCGAGGGTAATCAGCGCATCCCCAGCAAGTACCGCTGTTGCTTCGTCAAATTTCTTATGGCAACTTGGCTGACTTCTGCGAGTGTTGCTATTGTCCTTACACGGCAAATCGTCATGAATCAGAGAGTAGGTGTGAACACATTCAACTGCCATAGCAACTGATATAGCTTTCTCAGCTCGTGACGAAGCTGTGACTAAAATTGGACGCGTGTATTTTGCCGGAGCAAGAAGCACATAACGCATAGCTGATATAAGCTTGTTTTGGCTATCTTCAGGTAAAAATTATCTATTTCTGCAACGAGCAGATTTATTGTTGTCTTATCTAACATTTTTGAGTTTCCTACATATGATACTGAAGCAGAGGCCACAGTTGCCATGGCGGACGAGGATTTGGCATCATCAATACCGATGGGGAAAGAATCCTTGATTTCGCAGATGCACACAATCTTGTTATTACAAACACAG
>NZ_JAAXCS010000123.1:0-3483 GCF_013309895.1 Wolbachia endosymbiont of Atemnus politus
AATCCCATATATCTATTTAATAAATTTAAATGAATATAGTGGACTTCCCCCATCCGCCACCCGGGGGACGCGCCTGGTGGCAGTTGCAGCTCTGCCACTGGGAATTTGCCCAGTTTCACAGGAAGTAGTTATAATCTGCTCATGGTGAATTAGTGAGATAGATTTTTTTTTTAACATTGATAACCTATGCTCAGATCGACGAGACAGCTTACGCTTTTTTATTACATGTTTCATGTATCACCTAATCTTCATCAGTATGTTGTTTAGCCAACTCATTTATATCCTTAGGTGGCCAATTTGGAACATCCATACCTAAAGACAAGCCAAAATTATTTAAAACTACCTTAATTTTATTCAAAGACTTTCTGCCAAAATTAGCAGTTCTTGACATTTCACTCTCTGTTCTTTGCACAAGATCACCTATATAAGTACATATACATTCATTCTTCAAACAATCTGATAGACAATTCCATTTCATCTACTTTACGCAATAAGATAGGATCATAACCCAAATCTTTAGAACCACTAAACGTAGAAGTTTGCTGTTTTTTACATCTCCCATCAGAGCTAACAAAAGGCTGAAGTTGCTCCTGTAATATCCTTGCAGCAAAATCAACAGCTTGACTTGGAGAAATTGTACCATCAGTCTAAACTGATAATATCAACTTATCCTTATCAGTAACTTGACCAACACGACTGTTATCCACCTTATATGAAACTCTGTTGACAGGACTATATAAAGCATTAACCGGAATAAACCCAACTAGATCCAGTTCATTCATGAGCTTCAAGAACTTGTTTTCTTTATATTTAGTAACAGGAAGGTAGCATTTCCCGCTAGCCACATATATAGTCATGTTAAGTTCTACATTCTGCCCCAGTGTACATATTAGCAGGTCTTTATTAACAATAGAGCACTGATCATCAGCCTCTATCATCCCAGCTAATATCTGGCAAGGTCCTTTAGCACTCAAATTTAAGCATTTATTGGAAGTGCCATTCAACTTGCACTTCAATATGCCCATATTTAAGACTATATCAGTTACATCTTCTCTTACTCCTTGAATTGAAGTAAACTCATGAGTTATGCCTTCGATTTTTATTCCATAAACAGCGTTACCTATAAGAGAAGATAACATTACACGCCTTAATGCAACACCTAATGTTAAAGCAAAGCCACTCTCCAATGGTTCAAGTACTATATCACCTTTTTCGGTTGAATCATCTGGCACTACTTTAATTGAATTAGGCCTAGTCAACTTATAATTGTCAAAAACAGAAACACTTTCATTATTATACATAAAATAATCTCTCCAAAAAAATATTCTATACTCTTCTTTTTTTTCTTAATCTACATCCATTATGAGGAATTGCGGTTTTATCTGCAATTAAGGTTACTGCTAATCCACAGCCCTGAAGTGCCCTAACTGCAGCTTCAGCCCCAAAACCAGGACCACGTATTATCACAGAAACAACTTTCATACCAAACTTTTATACCGCAACCTTTGCAGCAGATTCCGAATCTCTACCTGCAGCATAAGGTGTAGATTTTCTTGAGCCTGAAAAACCATGCGCACCTACAGAGTTTTGGTATAGAGTGTTACCATGAACATCAGTTACATTTATAAAAGTATTATTAAAAGTTGCGCAAATATAAACAACCCCAGTAATAAACTTTTTTTGCACTTTTACCAACTGTTCTAACCTTTTTCATTAAAACTCACAATAGCAATAAATTTTATTTCTTTCCAGCAATAGGCGAACGAGATCTACCTTTACGAGTCTTAGCATTGGTATGAGTTTTTTGTCATCTCACTGGCAAACCCTTTCTGTGTCTCACTCCTCTCTAGCATCCCATTTCCACCAAAGACTTTATATTCATAGCCACTTCTTTTCTAAGCTCACCTTCTATAGAATAGATTCTCCTAATGAAACTGCTGATCTTTTCTTTATCTTTATCTTGCAATTCTGAAACACGTGTGCTCTTATCAATTTCACAAGCATGGCATATTGGATCTGCAGCAGCAACACCTATACCATATATATATATATATATAAGTTAATGCAAAAGGAACACATTTCTTTACTGGAACATTTACACCTGAAATACGTGCCACCGATACTCCGATATTTTATTAATAGTAACTCTTAATTTATATCCTAAAATAACCTAGAGTCAAACCAAATTGCAAGAAATTTTGTTTTCAATCTCTTGTTTTATCTGAATCAAGATTAGTGTTGACCGTTAATAATTTGTCTTTATAGTATTCACCCAAATCCTTTATTTGGGTGTGGTATTCACTTATTCTTCTATCAATTACAGATAAATGAGAATCATCAATTCTCCTTTCTAGTCTTGTACTTTTAAATTTCATACAAACAAGAGCACCTTCACTTTTGCAAGAAGATGCACTATATACATTCTTACAATCCAAGCACACAAGGCGATTCTTTAATCTGTCAATTGCAATTTTATCGTCAAGCTGCAACTCATTGACAATATCAACATCCCTATTTATTATTTCTCTTGCAAAACTTGAGTTGAGAAACAAGTTTGGTTTAAATTTCTCGGGAAACCATCCAACAAAAAACTATCATCTACTAACGCAAGTTGATCACGCAACAACTCACATATAACTTCATCTTGAATTAAATTACCGGATTCCACGATATCCCCTTTATTTTTTTACCTAACTCGCTACTGCTAGACATAATATTCCTCAACACAAATCCCCTACTGAAATTAACTTTAAGTTACACATTGCTATCAACAGGTTTGATTGAGTACCTTTACCAGAGCCAGGAGGGCCAAAAATTGCAATAATCATCTTAATTTTCTCGTTTTATATTCATATTTTCTCATCCAGCTATCATATTTATTTGAAAAGATATAGGATTGTATTTGCATAATAGTATCAGTAACAATGTAAACTATAATCAATAAGCTCGTTCCACCAAAAATAAACGGTATATCATAATAATATCTTATAACTTCGGGCACAGCGCATACGGCCACCAAATATGCAGAACCAATAAACGTTAATTTAAAAACGATGTCTTGAAGGTAATCGGAAGTATGTTTTCCAGGTCTTCTACGAGGTATAAAACAGCTATTTTTCTTAAGAAAATTGGCATTTTCCTCTGGATTAAATATAAAATTGGTATAGAAAAAAAGCAAAAAGATTTTGGCTAGTATTATATCCTATTGAGTGGTTTGTCATATACATGGAGAAGTGATGAGATTTACGTTTCGACTGTTTTATTTGCCAGTCATCGTCAGAAAGTTATAAAGAAGTAAAAATAAATTTTTGCTAAGTTAGAAATTCAAAAGCATTAACCAAAATGGTGGGATTAGAGTTAGTGAGTGCGGAGCACGCTGTGGGAGCTAGGGTAATGACGTAATAACAGATATTATTTGACAGTAGTAACGTAGACAGTAGTGGTTAGTAGTTAGTAGTAGTTAGTGGTTAGTAGTAGTTAGTA
>NZ_JAAXCS010000124.1:0-3454 GCF_013309895.1 Wolbachia endosymbiont of Atemnus politus
AAAAATGGTACTAAAATCAATGCTAATGCTCAAGATACAGTTTTCCAAGGCGCCGTGAGAGGAGTAATGTCACAACCAGTTTTTGAGATTCCAGAAGATGGTGGGCCACTTTCTTGGGATTGGCCGTGACACTCCACATGTCACTCTAGCCTTTTCTTATCATTCCAGCGCGTGACCTAGATCTTCTTATCCTCGTTAATTAGATCTCAGCGTCACGCGCTGGGATGACAGGGGAAAGGAGACTGGAATTCTTCCTTTAAGTCCTCATTGGCATCACTATATATAATGCATTTGGATCATCTTCATCAATGATAATTGTAGCACTATTACCATCTGATAAGCTGAACTTACATTTGTTTTTTATGCAGGACAAAGCATCAAGCAAATAGCGCGAATTAAATCCTATTTCTACAGGAGCTTCATCATAGTCTACCTCTATAGATTCAGTTGCATCACTGCACTCTTGAGAGTTTGAGTGTAGAGTTAGTAATTTTTCTTGTAACGAGAATCTAATGGACTTTATTTTATCGGATACAACAACGGAAACTCGATCGATAACGCTAGCGAGCTTACCGCTTTCAATAATCATTTGTTTATCTTGAGATGCTGGAATAACAGTTTTGTAATCTGGGAAAGTTCCATCTATCAATTTTGATATTAGAATATACTCACCGCATGTAAATTTAATTTTTCTATCTGAAAGTTTGATATTAACTTCATTACAATCATCCAATACTTTGAGCAACTCCATGACAGTTTTACGTGGAATGATTACCCCAAACTCACCATTGATATTTTCAGGTTTTGGTCTCTTTATACACGACAAACGGTGACCATCAGTTGCAACGCAATACAGAAACTGTTCATCTGTATGCAGATGTATTCCATTTAAATTATACCTCGTATCATCCAGTGATACAGCAAACTTTGTTTTAGTTAATAAGTCTGCCAAATCTGCACTCAATAGGGTAAAATCATATTGATGATCTCCTTCTTCAAGGACAGGAAAGTTGCTTGAAACTACATTCGGTAAAGAAAAGTTTGCATTTCCACAAGATATCAATAACTTTCCTTGATCATTCATTTCAAAATTAACATCCAAATCGGTTGGCAACTTCTTCACTATGTCGTGCAGAGTATGTGCTGAGATTTTTACTTCTCCTTCTGTTGATACATTTGCAGCAAGTGAGGCAAAGATTGAAATATCAAGGTCAGTAGCCTTCAGTTTTATGCTGCCATGTTGTGCTTTAATATTTATACACGCCAAAACATCTATCGCATTGCGCCTTTCAACCACTCCGCTTACTCTGGATAATGTACTTAAAAGACTTGCACGGCTCACGCTAAAACGAATTTGCTCGCACACAGTTTGCTCCTTGACTTCTACACCCGCAACCTCTGACATTACCGACTCTCAAAAATATATTTCAAATGATATCCACATTCTACGTAAAGTAAAGTGCTATTTTACCCTGCCTCAAGCACAGTGGAGGCCTATGTAAATTGGGTGGTTAAAGCTTGTGCTTATTTTGTAACAAGTCTTTTTGTATATATGAAGCAATGGGCTTAACAAATGGTGTCATTCTAGAGCCCACTTTCTTGTCATCCCAGCGCGTGACGCTGGGATCTATCGTCATACCGCCGCGGTATCTCTAGATCCCGCTAACAAGTAGCGGGATGACGGTGGCTATAAACATTAAGAAATTTACCAAATCAAAAAAAAGGCAAAAGAATCCCCGTGATGCGAGTTTTGACCCTCTAATAATGTAACTTGGCGCTGTAATAATGTGCTGACGCTTAGTTTAAGCGCGATTTTGGCTGCATGTGAAAAAATTTAAAAGACATGTAGCCCCAATAATTTATATAATCCGCCAATAAATACCTTAAGTTTTTTACTAAATTTTTGTCATTGAATCCGCGCGGATCAAAAACAAGTTTTGAGTCAGAAATACCCTTAGTGACATGATAAGGGGAGCGGCGGGGGTTGTCAAGGAGTTTCTAGCTCTGTTTCTATGTGCCCTAACTGGTAGACAATGTTCGTATACATAAAGTCTTTCGTAACACTATAATGTTTTTGCTGGAAATATTTTTTAGAAAAAACGTTTTATTTTATTTCAAAAACGTCTTAACTTTCTCTCCACTTTTTCTGGGTAAGGTCAAACTGCAACTGCTTTACCAGGAAACGTTAATCCCAAAAGGGAGTTAATATCAATAAATTATTTATAGAAATAAATCTTATGAAAAACAGATGCCTTTTAGGTTATGCAAGAAATTTTAGTACTATTTTTTTCTCTACAGGAAAGTTATATTGTAACTATGGACAACATAGTCGTAAAAAAATTTGGTGGAACTTCATTAACTGATTTAAACCGAGTTGCAAATTTGATAAAAAAAGATGTTGAGAAAGGCTGTAATGTAGTTGTTGTCGTTTCTGCTGTTGCAGAATTTACTGACCAAATGGCTTTTCAAGCTAGACAAATTTCAAATTTAAGCCGCAGACAAGAGCTGTCAGAATATGATGTTATACTTTCGGCGGGAGAACAGATCTCTTGTGGCCTGCTAGCAATCACTCTACAGTCTATTGGAGTCAATGCTAAATCGTGGCTTGCCTGGCAGTTACCGATCATAACTGACGATCTCTATTCCGCGTCTAAAATAAAAACAATAAAGATTGATCATTTGAAAAGATCTTTTGCTGAAGGTTATACTGTTGCAATTATTGCCGGGTTTCAGGGTGTATATGACAATAGAATCACTACTTTTGGCAGAGGGGGCTCTGATATATCAGCAGTTGCCCTCGCGGTAGCTTTTAATGTCAAGATTTGCGAGATTTTTACTGATATCGATGGAGTATATACAGCTGATCCGAAAATTGTCCCAAAAGCACACAAGCTCAAATTTATCTCTTATAATGAAATGTTGGAGATGTCGTCATCTGGTGCTAAAATACTGCATAATCGTTCAGTACAGCTTGCAATGAAACATAACATTAAAGTACAAGTGCTATCCACTTTTAAAGAGGCGGAAGGTACTGTAGTACTACACGAAAAAGGTGTACTGGAAAGACATATAATTACTGGAATAACTTGCAGCACTAATGAAGCTTTTGTAACTTTTACTGACATTTCAAGTACTTTGCATATTTTAAAAGATATGGTAGGGGCAAACATTAAAATTGATATGATACATGGATCAAGTCTTGTAGTTTCCAAATCTGATATTGATTTAGTGAAAGAGCTACTGAGTGGGAAGGAAATCAACAATGATGTAGCTAAAGTTTCAATAATTGGTATTGGTGTTATGTCTGTGATGCACCGCACACTCAAAGTCTTGAGCGAAAAAAAGGTAGAAATACTCGCTATCACAGCATCTGAAACTAAAATTAGTATAATAGTCCAAAGAGGATGTGCTGAAGCTCTAGTTAGAGATTTACATACCGAATTGGTACCAGATA
>NZ_JAAXCS010000125.1:0-3421 GCF_013309895.1 Wolbachia endosymbiont of Atemnus politus
TGACTTGCTTTTACAGTACTGTTGTAGCATTTTAAGCACCATTTTTTAGGTAAGTGAAAGTCCTGTGACTGTCACATAGCAGATTATTTATTTTTTTATTATTTTATCTTTTTATCTTTAAACTGCTCCACCTCACTCAAACATAACTCTTTTCAAACACAAACATTACACCGTTACATTTGCTTATTATCTCAACAAACAAACACGCAGTCATTTACACCCAGGGAGATCCAACCCATACCATACATCACTTCACGTGAGCATGCGCCTCGAAACAGAACACTTAATATTAATTTAAAAACAACACGCCATCTTGTCAGCAATCTTGGTTCGCTCGAAAAAGGGGAACGGCGGTCCCCCGAAATATCGCGACATCATGTAAATATGTATATACTATGAATCCTATATATGCACGAATTAAACTTTATTCTAAATGACTGATTCCAATATTTTTAGTATTATATATATATATATATAATATCTCAAGTCTGCCAAGCAGCATTAAAAACGACAGAAATAGTTTTACTTCATTGCTAAAGGAGGAATTACCTGCAGGACCTATTAAATTACTGAATCCTGGCCCAGAGATTGTAAGCGTTGCAGAAATTGCACTAATACTAGTTACAAAGTCCGTGTTGCTTAAGTAAGACATCACTATTGAAGATACAGCGAAGATTAATATGTAAATTGCAAAAACGTAAATATAGAGTGAACTTCATAATTCTTTAGGATTTTACCATTAAATTTCACTCTATCATCTGCATCAGGGTTCAATAAAAAAGCGAAAGCGATTTTCTATGGACCTGAGAATAACGATCAGACGAAAGACCTTAATACCGCCGCTTGCAGAATCACCACATCCGCCAACAAAGGTTAGAAAAAAAGCCAAAACTGAAACAAAACTCCAATCCACGTAATTGTACATCAAATAACCAGTTGATGTGATAAAAGATGTGATGGTAAATGTGCCATATCTAAGTGAAAATGATAACCCTAAATCAACGTTTTTATACAACCAAAAACAAGCAAATAAGGACGAGATAACAACTATTCTAACAAAATAAAAGACCTGTTCAATTATGGCGAACGTCTGACCGCCCTATAATTCTTATATAGCTAAGGAAAGGCAGACAACCCAAAATCATAAAAATAATTGTTATAGCTTCTAGTATGGGATCATTATAGTGCCCTATGGAATCTTTATAGTTAGCAAATCCACCAGTTGATACAGCGAACATTCCATGACATATTGCCTCAAACAATGGCATACCAGCTAGAAAATATGAAAATACACACAACAAAGTTTGGCCATAATATACTGTCGTAATATGAATCACCACACTTCGCGTGTTCGGTAACCTTTTTTTGTAGCATCTGAGCAATCAGAGTAGAGTAAATTATTTAGACCCAAAACCTTAAGCATAGGAAAAACTGCAATCCCTATAGTGATTATATCAAAGCCATCTATACCGTGTAGCATTGCTCTCCATAGCAGTATTCCTGGAGATAGTCTTTCAAAATCACTAAATATAGTTGCTCCTGTTGTTGTAAAGCCAGATATCGTTTCAAATAATGCATCAACATAGCTCAGGTTACCAAGATAGAATGGAATAGCTGCAAATAGGAATAAAGCAATCCAGGTACAACTGGTAATCGAAAAATTGCTGGCATTCCATGCAATCTACTTAATTTATCCAATAGAACAAAATTTGCACCAGATGTGCAGGTAATTTTGAAAGCTAGAAACGTTTTTATTCGTAGCTCAGGTACTCATTGGTAATAGCAGGAATGACCATTGTCAAGCTAAATAACAATACAAACACTCCAACAATAAATAAAATTGAACGTAAAGTCTGCAAACGTTGATGACTTTCCATAGAACTACCTTCTAAAATAAAAGATATTACACTATATCATGAACTTTTGCTGAAACTTTTTTCATATCTTCATTGGAAAGTGGAATCAGACCGAGCCTAGATAGGTATCCATTCTCAGCACTTATAGAACTTATAACTTCTCTAATGAATTCTCTTAATCCATCAATGGTATTTAAGTGCTCCTTCTTTATATAAAGGTATAAAGGTCTTGCTAATATATATTTTTCCGATGATATATTTTCATAAGTCGGTTCAATTTCTGCGATTGTGCTTCCTTGTATTTTATCTTGGTTCCTCACTAGAAAGATGAAACTAAATATTTCTAAGGCGTTTTTATTACTTTTTAACTTTGGAATTATTATATTTTTATCAATCCCGACTTCTATGTATCTCCCTCCCATCATCCCTTATAAATATTGTATTACCGCATGCTTTCTCTCTCTTTCCTCTGGATTGTTATAATTCTCCTTGAAAATTTTCGAGTTCATGCATGTGTATTGATCAAGCATAATAGAATTAATCAAAGTTTCGTATGTAACTGTATTCTGATGTGGACCATAAATTTCAATTTCTGTTTTTGGTAAAGCTTGATCTACGTCAGACCAGTACTTCTTTTTATTTTTTACTAGCTTACCATTTTCTTGGGAATATGCGGAAAAAGTTTCAATTAAACCTTTTTTGTGAAATCAAACCTATAGCTCTGATTCGAATTTGCAACTACAACTCCATCATAGCCAATAATGATCTCTATAACTTCGCTAACTTTATTCCTTTTACATAACTCTCTTTCTGCTTCTTTTATAGGACGAGATGAAGTGGCAATGTCTGGTGTGTTCTCCCCCACCCCTGAACAAAACATTTTGAACCCTGACCCACTTCCTATCGATTCTACAACTGGAGTCTTAAAGGAGAATACACGATTGAAGTCCTCAGCTATAAATGAGATCAAAGGAAAAACAGTTGAAGAACCAACAATTCTGATATAATGCCTTGCATCACTGTTTGACAGTGGCATGAATACTGTAAACATAAAAATCAAGAAAAAGCCTCTAAACATCATTTTTAGGTAAGAACATAAATCTACAATTTTATATTAAAAGATCAAACTGAAAAGTCCTAATTCCCCACTTATTATTAAGCCTTCTTAATCATAAATTCACTTCAACAGATTTAAATTACCTTAGCCGTCACTCTTCAATCCAAGCATTCCTGATATAGATAGGTCCTTTTTTAAGGAAAAAAACATAAATCATACCTGATCGAATAACCTAAAAAATTAACATTCTTATTTAGGAAATATTTAGAGGAATTTACAATAGATTGACATCATTGAAGAGAAGATATCGGTATCTCTTGTCCAGGTAGACTTGTTTTAACTTCTATAAAAATCAGTTCTCTTTTCTTAGATACGATCAAGTCAACTTCGCCGAACTTGTAATGATAACGATGTTTTATAATATTATACCACTTCAGCTTTAAATATACTAAAACTAATAGCTCACCAAAATAACCTGTAAAATAGAGTATAACCTATAGAATAATAA
>NZ_JAAXCS010000013.1:0-17933 GCF_013309895.1 Wolbachia endosymbiont of Atemnus politus
CAAAACACCAGACGCTAAGGGGTATTGAGTTAATACCAAAACATCCACGGGATCACCATCGCCTGCACAAGTATTTGGTACAAATCCATAATTGCAAGGATAGACCATTGCAGTAGATAAAAATCTGTCGACTTGTAATAATCCAAGTTCCTTATTAAATTCATACTTTACAGGCTCAGCGCTTGCACTTATTTCAATTATCACATTCACTGCATCTGATGTTGAAGTTATCTTGCTCAAATCCATAAATTACCTCTTAACTTTAAGAGTAAACATTGTACAGTATATACTCCTCAGTTGCCACATTTATATAATTTCATCTTTATGAACAAAAAGTTGCCTGAGAACCAGCTAAATTAACTTAGATAAATAAATAGCAGCTTTGCAGCCTGTTTTTATGAATGAAGATAAGATGTTGTAACCGAATGCACCTTCAGCGTTATGCTCAATTGCAATATCTCTGTGTTCTAGCTCCTCATCACGAAATTTACCTATAGTTTCCTTCAATTCTCCATCTTCTAAATTTGCAACTTGTTCTTTGTAGTGCCCTCCGATCACTTCCTCAACTGCAGCAGTGCAAGCCATAGCAGCTTTTTTGCCCATAACTGCAGTGACAACACCAAGTGATACACCTAGAACACGCCAAACTGGCAATAAAACAGTAGGACGAACCTTTTGCTCTTTAATTTTCTCATTAAAATAGTGAAAATGCTTTTTTTCCTGCTCTTCCATTTCAATTATTTCACTGATTATGGAAGATTTTTTAAGAATAAATTTTTGACCAGAGTAAATACAAATAGCTCCATATTCCCCAGCATGATTTACTCTGATTGCTTGCTGCAAAAAATTTTTTTTTAACTTATTAATATTACAGTTTTCCTTTCCCAATGTTCTCTTTACTTCCCTGTATTAGTATTACTATAAACGAACATATTGTAGAGTAAATAAAATTTCATGCGTACACTACACGAACATTGTAGCGGACTAAAAACTACTTGACAAACCTCACCAGCCTCATTAGTATGCTATTAAGGGTATTTCTGACTCAAAACTTGTTTTTGACCTGCAGGATCAACGACAAAAATTCAGTAAAAAACTTAAGGCATTTATTGGCGAAATTATTGGGGTTGCACGTCTTTTAAATTTTTTCACATGCAGCCAAATCGCGCTTAAACTAAGCGTCAGCACATTATTACAGCGCCAAGTTACAGTATTAAAGGGTCAAAACTCGCATCACGGGGATTCTTTTGCCTTTTTTTGATTTAGTAAATTTCTTACTTTTTTTTTACTTTACTAAAAAACCCTTCAGATTGCCGTTGCATGCTTTCTTCTTCAAGCGATTGTAACAGCTCAATTTGTTTTTTAGTTAAGTTCTTTGGATTTAAAGTCTCAACTATCACCTGTACGTATAAATCACCACGGGTGCTTGAGTTCATGTGTGGCATGCCCTTTCCTCTACAACGTAGTTTGGTACCAGTTTGAATGCCTTCAGGAACTTTTACTTTTATTTTAGCCCCATCAATTGACTGGACATCAATTTCACCACCAAACACTGCTAATGTCATTCTTATAGGCACTTTGCAATGTAAATCTGCCCCATTTCGAAGTAAAGATTTTATGTGAAGCGATTGTAACGTATACATGCAAATCTCCGTTTTCTCCACCTCTTGCTCCAGCTTCTCCTTTACCATATACTTCTCTCTTATAGTTTTCCGGTATACCTTTGGGAATCGAAACTGATATATTTCACCTCTTCTACGTCCATTTCCACCACATTTTTTTGCATTTATTCTGTATTATTTCTCCTTCCCCATAACATGTGGTACATGTTCTTTCAATTGTAAAAAAAGCTCTGCTGGGTCCTGATCTTACCGCTTCCTTGGCATGTGTGACACTGAACTGGTTTGACCGCTCCCTCGCTACCTGTACCTTGACACGTGTCGCATTTTACATTTGTAATATAATGTATAGGTACTTGTATCCCTTTAAATGCGTCTTCTAAGGTGATTTCAAGATTGTAACGTAATTCTAGCCCAGGTGTTCCCACCATTGAGCTTCTCTTTGCTCTTGATCTACCAAATCCCCCACCAAAAAAGTCAGTGAATATATCGCTAAAATCTCCTGCGGTTTGGTTAAAGTCAAACCCACCAGAAGCACCTTCATGGCCATAACGATCATAGCCTGCTCTTTTCTCAGAATTAGACAGGACTTCGTACGCAGCCGCTATTTCCTTAAATTTTTCCTCTGCTTCCTTATTACCACGATTGCTATCTGGATGATACTTGAGCGCTAATTTCTTATATGCTTTTTTTATCTCATCAATACTGGCATTTCTATCCACTCCCAGCAGCTCATAATAGTCTTTTTTGCTCATATACAATAGTTCAGTATTTAACCTTTAAAGATAGGTATTCATACGTTAATTTCAAGCCTGTGTAACATTGTGCACCCTGAGCTACTCGAACGCCCGACCTTTTAATCCGTAGTCAAATGCTCTAATCCAACTGAGCTAAGGGTGCCTTTCATAAAATGAACTTTAGCAGATTTTCCAGCTTGATTCAATTAGTTCGGCGAAATAAATATACACCAAAGCTAAATTGATAATATGATAAATTTAATAATATCCTTAACTTAAATTTAATAAATACGAAGAAAAATTTGGCATAAAATTATTGGAGACATAATGAAAAAATTTCTTATATTTATAACTTTAATTTTCTCAATTTCATTTGCAAGTGCAAGCAGAGTAAAACAGTTGATGAAACATCAGAAGTGATATGCAGCATAGTACAATACACTCACAGCATAGGTGGACCAATGATCACGATAGTGATAATAGGTGAAGCTTTGCTTGCAATATTTGGCAGAATGCCCTGGCCTGCACTTTTTGCACTCGGTGCATTTACTGCTGTGTTTTTTGGTGCACCAAAGATTGTGACAGCAATAGCACCAGGCACAGTACAGGCATGCACCCCATAGAAAAACGCCGACCTTCTGATGGGTTTTGCAAGTTAAAGAGCCTCAAAAACAGTTTTAGGTAAATGATGCTAAGCATCATTTACCTAAATTTAATCAAAATGAAGTAGCATAAAAAATAAAAATTATTGGAGAGGTGATGAAAAAATTTCTTCTACTTGTGGCTTTAATTTTCTCCTTTGCATTTGATGCTAATGCTAACGATCTAGATGCAACATCAGCAGTGATATGCAAAATAATGGGTTATACCCACGGTCTGGGTGGGCCGATGATTACGATAGTGATAATCGGTGCAGCTTTACTTGCGATATTTGGGAGAATGCCGTGGCCAGCGCTTTTTGCACTCGGTGCATTTACTGCTGTGTTCTTTGGCGCTCCTGCCGTCGTCTCACAAATAGCACCAAACACAGCAAGTAAGTGCGAAACATGCGATCCTGGGAAAACATTGAAACCTGATTCGAATGGAAAATATACTTGTCAGTAAAAAGTACTAGGTAAATGATACTAGAAGTATCATTTACCTAAATTTAATCAAAGTGAAGTAGCATAAAAAACAAAAATTATTGGAGACGTGATGAAAAATTTTCTTCTACTTGTGGCTTTAATTTTCTCCTTTGCGTTTGATGCAAATGCTGATGAAACGTCAACGGTGATATGCAAAATAATAGACTATACTCACAGTTTAGGTGGACCGATGATCACGATAGTGATAATTGGTGCAGCATTGCTTGCAATATTCGGTAGAATGCCGTGGCCAGCACTTTTTGCACTCGGTGCATTTACTGCTGTGTTTTTTGGTGCACCTGCAGTTGTAAAGGCAATAACAAACAAAGAGGCTTGTCCAACTAGTAGTAGTGCAACTAGTAGTAGTGCATCTGGTAGTTCGTAATGTCTTCCGGAATCAGGACGATGTATTTAGTAGTTTTATAGCTATAGGTTTACCGACATCCCGCTACTCGTTAGCGGGATCTAGAGATACCGCTGCGGTATGACGTGTTTCTTGCGTTAGCTATAGACAGCAGGGCAAAAATAGTGCTTCTTTCAAGCACTATTTTTTATTATATCATAAATCTCTGTTGAGATTTCCTTCACTTGAAAGCAGCTAATCTAGACGCTTTCAGTGTTTATGGCTTTCTATTCAAAATTTTTAATATTAAATCTAACTCGCTTGGGTTGTTATATCGTATCATAACTTTGCCCTTGGAGTTATTATCATTAATTTTGATCTTTAACCCAAGTTGAGAGGATATAGCACCTTCTATTACTGCCATATTTTGGTTTTTAGTGTATTTTTGGTTACTGCTGTGATGCAAGTCCCTTATCAATTTTTCAGTTTGCCTAACACTCAGGCCCTGAGAAACTATTCTTTCTGCAATACTCTCTGCATTTTCAACATTAATCAACGCTCTTGCATGACCCATAGATAATTTTTTTTCATTGATCATTTCTTTCACACTACCAGAGAGCAGCAACATTCGAGTCATATTGGTTATGTGACTGCGGCTTTTGCCTAAAGTTGAAGCTAATTCTTCATGTGTATAAGAGAACTCATCTATCAGTTTTGTGTATGCTTCACCTTCTTCTATTGGATTAATATCTTGTCTCTGTACGTTCTCAATGATCGATACTTCCAAGCATTCCTTGTCGCTTAAATCTTTTATAATAACCGGTACACTATCGAGATTTGCAATCTTGCTTGCTCGCCAACGACGCTCGCCTGCTATTATTTCATAGCCATCATTGTTTGAATCCTTACGCACTACGATAGGTTGTATAATGCCATTTTTCTCTATCGAACTTGCCAATTCTTTCAACGACTCTTCATCAAAGTATCTTCTTGGCTGAAATTTGCTTGGATGTAGTAATGGAACAGGTAACCGATCTTCTTTATTATCGTAATTATCGCCTATAAGGCCAGCAAGGCCTCTACCTAGGCGCCTGTCATCCTTCATGCTATGCCCTCGCTCACCAGCTTCTTCTCTTTACAGCTGCTTGCGTGCTTTTTCAAAATCTCCTTTGCTAAACTGATATACGCTTGTGCACCGGTACATTTGAGATCATATACAATAGCGGGTTTGCCATGAGAAGGCGCTTCTGATAGTCTGACATTACGTGGGATGATGGTCTCATATAGTGGAATAATAGTTTTATACACCTTGTCATTTAAATACTGACAAATGTCATTTTTAATCTGTTCGCTGAGTTTGTTGCGCTTATCATACATTGTGAGCAATATCCCTTCTATTATCAGAAAAGGGTTTAAGTTATTTCTTTTTATCAATTCCACAGTTTTGACTAGATGACTCAGGCCTTCAAGAGCAAAAAATTCACACTGAAGAGGAACAATAATAGAATCAGCAGCAGTCAAGGCATTAATGGTAAGCAAGCCAAGTGATGGAGGACAATCAATAATTATGTACTCATAATTATTGCGTATTTTTTCTAATGTGCTCTTTAGCACAAATTTTCCTCGTTCAAGTTGTGATAACTCAATTTCTGCAGCTGATAAATCAACCACTGACGAAATTAGCGATAAATTTGGAATTTCTTTTATATTGAAAATTGCTGATTCTATCAGTTTATTTTCACTACTTAATAATATTTTATATATATTTTTTTCTTCTCTACTGCGATAAGAAATCCCAAGCCCGGTGCTAGCATTTCCTTGAGGATCAAGATCTACCAATAAAGTGTTTTTTCCTACAGCAGCAAAGGCTGTTGATAAGTTTATACTAGTTGTGGTTTTGCCAACGCCACCCTTTTGATTTACTATTGCAATAACCTTGCTCACGCCTTTTATCTTACGTACAAAATAACTCTATTGTATATATGCTGGAAATTTTTGCATTAGAAAATTTTTTTGTTGCCTAAAATTAAACTGTTTTTTTTGCTTTATGTAGTACACCTTGAACTTTGTTTCCCAATTCATTTAGAGTGAATGGTTTTGGTAAAAAATGAAAATCTTCTATATTAATGGTATCATTTTTCAAAAACGCATCTTCCGTATATCCAGAAATAAAAATGATATTGATATCTGGCCTGTGAATTAAGGCTTCTTTGACTATCTCTGGGCCGCTAACTTCTGGCATTATCACATCAGTGATTATTAGATCTATGTGTTGACTTTTTTTGCTTATTATTTCTAATGCCTTGCTACCCATGCCAGCTTCTATTACATCAAATCCTTTTCTTTGTAATGCCTTAGTGGTGAACTCCCTTACTGAATCTTCGTCTTCAATTAATAAAATCGTACCATTACCTTTAATTTCATTTACTACAGGCTTTTCCATTCCTTCAATATCTTCCTCTATATTATTTTCATCTGATATGTAAACCATAGGCAAAAATATTCTAAATTTAGTCCCATGATTTATTTTACTGGCAACATAGATGTAACCTTCGGTTTGCTTGATGATACCATATACAGTAGAGAGGCCAAGACCTGTGCCAGAAGTAATATCTTTAGTAGAAAAGAATGGATCAAATACCTTTTGAATTGTATCACTCGTCATTCCACATCCTGTGTCAATGACTTCAATTACAACATAATTTCCATGCTCAATCGCTTCCTTGTCTGGAGAAAACATATTCTTAGGTGTAGAATTTAGCGAATCAATCTTTTTATTGAAAGTTCGTATGGTTAGTTCTCCACCCTTTTCCATAGCAGCGCTAGCATTGATCACTAAGTTAATAATAACTTGCTCTAATTGTCCCTGATCAGCCCTAACCATACCTAAATCTCTACCATAATAGGCAGTGAATTTTATATTCTCGCCTATTAATCTTTTTATCATTTCATAAAGATTGGCTATCGTACTGTTTACATCGATAATTTTTGGTTGCATAGTCTGCCTTCTTGAGAAAGCAAGCAACTGCTTAACTAAATTTGACCCACGCTTTGCATTTTGCTGTATTTGTATTATATCTCCAAAAGATGGATCGCCAGCTGAGTGCTGGAGTAGAAGCAAATCACAAAATCCTATTATCCCAGTTAATATATTGTTGAAATCGTGTGCAATACCACCTGCCAGTTGTCCTATAGCTTGCATTTTTTGATAATGCTCAAGTTTTATCTCTAGATTTTTATGCTCAGTGTTATCAACAAAATAGCAAAGTATAAACATCATTCTATTATGAAGAAACTTATTGAAATATATCTTCATATTATCATTGTTGTTGAGCTGTACATCAAAAGACGCGTTATTTATCCTGTTACTCGAAAAATATTCACGTATTTTCATATGATAGTCATTTGATATTAGCATAAAGATTGAATTGTTATCTGGCCCTACAAGTTTTATCAGCGCTGTATTTTTTTTTATAAAGTTGCCGTTTACATCGCACTGTGCAATAGCAATTGATGAATTTGCAAAACAAGGGTGTAATTGATAATCAATAACATTCGATTCAACCGGTGTAATAAGACCATATATATAATGATGATGATGCTTATCACAAAACATAGCAGTGCTCATATAAGCCTTAAATGGAACACCACTTACGGTACAAAACAAAATTTCATTACCAGTTGTTACATTATTATAATTAGAGTGAAATATAAAATCATTGATTGAACTGCCTTTTTCAAGCTTTTTCAATTCAAACAAGTCTAAAAACCTTTTATTTACAGATAAAATTCCCCCTTTAGTATTTGCAATGTAAGTTCCTATATTGTGCTTTTCTATTAATTCTTCGTATACTTGTTCTTTATTCATCTGTGTTGCTTTTAACACAAAATACCCATGTGGTCTTGCTATTGGTGCTAATGATAAATTTAAAATCTTATTACTATCTATAGCAACTTGGGGATTATCTGGTATTGGATCAAAAAGCAAGAGAAATTTAGATGTTCTATTTTTCTTGCTTAAGGCAATGCGTACTTGTACAGAAGAGTTATTTTTTAGTGCATGGTATAATGCTTTTTCGTCTTGTTCTGAGATATCTCCTGCTTCAAAAAGCTTACTCAATGTGACGTCATTATCTATATGATCTTTGAATCTTTCATAGAATCTTGCATCAGCATAAACAACACTCTCATCTTTATGTAAAATAAGACAAAATTCTGTATTATGATTTAGTGCATTTGCAAATATTGCATTTTGAAACTCTACGATATTAAGTAAGTATCTATAACGTTTGACATTATATATTACAAAGAGAGTCATTAAAATGCTAACCAGTAGATTAATCTCTATATTAATATGCCGGTCATACACATCAAAAAAGTAGAGTGCTGATATTATTATCGGAGGTAAGAGCATGATGACTATCATAAAGATAATCGACATTCCATGGCTTCTTAATATGAAGTCAACTCTATTCTCTTTCTTGCTATCTATGTACCTTTTGCTCATTGCACACACAGAAATGCTTTATTATATTTATTTAATTATTATAGATTTATTAATACCTTTGACGGGATTTAAATCTAATTATGTCCCTTAAACATTAGATATAAAAAATTAGCAAGTAAAATATTATGAAAAAACAAAAAACGCAAGCTTTTGAATGGTTTTGTGCACTGAGAGATAAGGTTGTAGAATCTTTCTTGTCAATTGAAAAACAGTTATCTACAGATCCAAAGATTGAAAAAAGAAAATGGGATCGTCCAGGTGGTGGAGGTGGCGAATCTACAATTATTTACGGTAACGTTTTTGAAAAAGTAGGAGTAAACGTTTCAAAAGTATATGGAAAGTTTGCAAACTCGATTATAAATGAAATCCCTGGTGCAAATGAAAGCAATGGAGAATTTTGGGCAAGTGGCATATCTTTGGTGTCTCACATGCAATCGCCCCTTATTCCTGCAGCACATATGAACACAAGGTTAATATATACATCGAAGCAGTGGTTCGGTGGAGGAATGGATTTTACTCCAACATATAAAAATGAAAAAGATTATAAATATATTCACGAATCAATTAAGAAAACATGTGATGAGTTTGATGCTGGATATTATCCAAAATTCAAAGAGCAGTGTGACAACTACTTTTTCTTACAACACAGAAAAGAACCGCGTGGTATTGGTGGGATTTTTTATGATAATCTTAATTCTGATAGCTGGGAAAATGATTTCAAGTTTACAAAAGCAGTAGGCAAAGCTTTTTTAGAAATTTATTTACATATTATATATCAACATATGCAAAAGCCTTGGACTAAAAAGCAGCGAGAAAACCAGTTAATAAAGCGTGGCAGGTATGTAGAATTCAATCTGTTATATGACCGTGGTACGAAGTTTGGTTTAATGACTGATGGTAACCCAGATGCAATTATGATGTCAATGCCACCTCTTGTTAAGTGGTTGTAGGTGTATAAATAGACTTCTGCATTTGGCAGCCGTGAAACGAAGAAATCACTTGACAACCCCCGCCAACCCAATTATAATGATACTGAAGCTATTTTATTTATCTTCGCAATCTGTGCAGGTTAACGACAAAAAACTTAGGGTATTTGGCGTATCATGTTTAAATTTTTGCACTATGTGCACCTTATGTCTTTGTAAATTTTCTGGGTTTTTACCTATATAAGCTGAAACGCGCTTATAAGTCGTTTAAGACAGTAGAAAACGTCAAATTGACAAGGAGAACGCGAATACCATGAGGGTTCTTTGCCTTTTTTCCTGCTTTAGTAAATTTCTTAACGTTAGATTAGCTGCATAAAAGCAGATAAACCCTAGCGTTTAGGATAAAAACGCCGATATTTGAGGTACATAGAAAATAGCCAACCACCACGGGGATTCTTTTGCCTTTTTTCTTTGTTTGGTAAATTTATTAATGTTTATAGCCACCCGTTAGCGGCCAAGAGATACCGCGAATGAATCGCGGTATGACGTGTGGGTTCCCGTCATCCCAGTGCGTGACACTGGGATCTAAGTTTTTATATTTATATAGTTTATAAAGTTAAGGAATGAGATCCCAGTGTCACGCACTGGGATGACACCCTTTTGCCAGTGTCTAAGGCTACTTGGACGACAGGAGAAGGAGGCGCTAACCATGTGCTGGTGCTAAGACCTTTCCTCAATCCAAGCTGCTTGAATGGCTTCGAGTATTTTTTCATTACAATACTTGTCATCATCATCAAATTCTTCTAAACCTAAGACCTTTTTTTTAAGCTCAGTAAACCTAATATTAATTATATCCTCGTCTGGAAATTTCTCTTCTAAAGCTTCCGCAATGTCTTCTATATCAAGCCATTTCATATTTCTTGTAAATTGGTGCCCATGGGGAGACTTGAACTCCCAAGGTCGCAAAACCCACGGATTTTAAGTCCGCTGCGTCTACCGATTCCGCCACACGGGCTCTTTTTATTTTACCTAGAGTAAAACTCTACTACCAAATTAACTTCCATGTCTGCTGAGTAAGGAACTTCAGAATACTGAGGCATTCTTAAATACTTCACTGAGTGCTCTTTACTGTTTGTTTCTAAATAATCCGGAGCCTTGCGTTCTTGCTTTTCTGCAGCCTCTATTACCACAGGAATTTTTACTGCTCTCTCTCTTATTTTTACTATATCACCAGGCTTTACTCGATAACTTGATATATTAACTACCTTATCATTAACTGTAACATGCTTATGAGATATGAGCTGCTTCGCTGAATAAATTGTTGGTACAAGGCCAGAGTGATATAAAACAGAACTTAACCTTGACTCCAAGAGACCAATAAAATTATCAGCTGTATAACCTTTTCTTTTATAAGCATCTAAAAATATACGTCTGAGCTGCTTACTTGAAATTGCATAATAAAACTTAAATTTCTTATGTGCAGCGAACTGCTTACCAAAATCAGATAACCTTTTAAACCCCAGAATACCATGTTGACCTGGAGGATATTTCCTTTTGTTTACTGGATCTTTTGCTCTACCCCATAAATTTACACCAAGCCTACGGCTAATTCTATACTTTCTATTGATAACAGTTGTCATATAAAAACTCTCACAATCTAACTTTAGATTATTAAGGATTTTAGCATTAAGTGTCAACTTGTTTTTGCTAATATAATATATTACACTTCACTTTTAAGTTTCTCTATTAATATATGAATCATCTACCTTTAGAATCTATGGCAAATGCCATCCGCTTTTTATCAATTGATGCAGTACAAAAAGCAAACTCTGGGCACCCAGGTATGCCGCTTGGTATGGCGGATGTTACAGCTGTTTTATTTGCTAAGTATCTAAATCATAACCCTGATGATTCTAAATGGTTCAACAGAGACCGCTTCGTTCTATCAAACGGGCATGGTTCAATGTTGTTATATTCCATATTATACCTCACAGGTTATATTAACATAGATGAATTAAAAAACTTCAGGCAACTGGGATCTAAGACTCCTGGTCATCCAGAATTTGGTCTGACCCCCGGAGTGGAAGCAACAACAGGCCCGCTTGGTCAGGGGTTTGCTACTGCTGTTGGCATGGCGCTTGCTGAATCACTTCTTGAAAAGCAGTTTGGAAACTACACTTATGTAATGCTAGGAGATGGCTGTCTTATGGAAGGGATAAGTCACGAAGCAGCATCACTTGCTGGACATCTTAAATTGAATAAGTTAATAGCTCTTTTTGATGATAATGACATCTCTATAGATGGTACTACTAGCCTCTCTTGTTCTGATGACGTGGAAAAGCGTTTTTCAGCGTATGGGTGGAATGTTAACAAAATTGATGGCCATGATTTCAACTCCATATCACTTGCAATTGAGCAAGCGCAAAAATCTGATAAACCCACACTGATCTGTTGCAAAACCATTATTGGAAAGTTTTCAAGCCGTGCTGGCACATCTGCTGCTCATAGTGGTGCTTTTACGGAGGAAGATATAAAAAAGATGAGAGAGAAATTAAATTGGAACTACGAGCCATTCCACGTACCAGAAGATGTAAAAAACGCCTGGATGAAGACGGCTGAGAGAGCAAAACAAAACTACGTGTCCTCGACCAGTGAAGAACTGCAAAGAAGACTTGATAAGCGTTTACCAGATAATATCGAGAGTGATTTAGCTAACTTAAAGAAACAAATATGTGAGCTAATGCCAAACGAGGCTACACGATCCTCTTTTGGCAAGGTAATGGAAATTTTAACTGAGTCTATGTCGGAATTAATTGGTGGATCTGCTGATCTCACCGGATCAAATTGCACTAAATATAAGCACATGGAGGTAATAGATAGTAGTAATTATAGTGGTTCTTACGTCCACTATGGAGTGAGAGAGCACGCTATGGCAGCTTGTATGAATGGTATGGCTCTTTACGGCGGGATTATTCCTTATGGTGGAACTTTTTTGGTGTTTTCCGACTATTGCCGCCCTGCTATACGCCTTTCAGCCTTGATGAAGCAGCAGGTTATATATGTTATGACTCACGACTCAATTGGAGTAGGAGAGGACGGCCCAACTCATCAGCCGATAGAGCATTTAGCCTCTCTTCGTGCTATACCAAATCTATATGTTTTCAGGCCAGCCGACGCAGTTGAAACTCTAGAGTGCATTAGCGTCGCATTCGAAAAAAAAGAGTCACCTGCGCTGTTTGCGCTCTCGAGGCAAAATGTCAACTACATCCACTTTGATGCTCACCAATCTGCCAACTTATCGAAGTTTGGTGCATATGTTTTATGCGAATGCTCAGAGACATTAGAAGTGACAATATTTGCTACCGGATCTGAAGTTGAAATTGCAGTTGAAGCAAGGAAAAAATTGCAGGAAAAAGGCGTAGGTACAAGGGTTGTTTCTATGCCATGCTGGAGGCTTTTCGACGAGCAAAGTGATGAATATAAAGAGACGATATTAAATAATGACAGCATCAAAGTTGCAATTGAAGCTGGAAGTGAAATGGGCTGGCACAAATATATAGGTGCAAACGGTATATTTGTTGGCATGAAAAGTTTCGGAGAATCAGCGCCTTATAAAACACTTTACGAGCATTTTAATATCAGTGCTGATCATGTAGTAAAATGTGTGTGCGAGAAATTGGTCTACATTCAGTAGTTTTTTTAATAAAAACTTTTGTGCCTATCAAACTTGTTCTGTGTTTATGCTTTACTAATAGGATATTTTCAGATATAATTGGACATAGTTAGATAAGAATACGGATATGTTTAACTTGAATGATAGGTAGATCTGAGCTATGCTATAAGGATGACAAAGTTTTAAGCCTAGTATAACATAAGAAGCTTTATGAAAGTTGGAGTAATAGGCTGCTTAGGCAGGATGGGCAAGAAGATACTCAATGAATTAATTACAAACACCAAAGTAGAAATAGCAGGTGCTGTTGCCCGTGCAGATAGTAAGTATATCAGCTTAGATATTGGTCCAATTACAGGCCACAGTTCCAATTTGGGAATTAAGGTTACAAGTTCTGTTAATGACGCGTTTGAGTCATCCGATATCGTAATAGATTTTACAACTAAAGAATGTATGTTAGACTGCCTTAAAGCAGCTGTAAAATTTAAAAAACCGCTGGTTAGTGGTACAACTGGAATAGAAGGTGTCGACTTAAAAAAGTATGCTGCTGAGGTTCCGATATTATGGTCAGCAAACATGAGTATTGGAGTTAATGTGTTGCTGAAATTGGTAAAGAAAGCTGCTGGGCTTTTAGGTAATGAATATGACGCTGAAATTTGGGAAATGCACCATCACTTAAAAAAAGATTCACCATCTGGAACAGCTATAGAGCTTGGCAAAGCAATTGCTAGTTCTTCAAAAAGGGATTTTCAACTCAATCAATATTTACTTAATAGTTCAAATCTAAGAGAGAAGGGGAAAATAGGTTTTGCAGTGTCTCGTGGAGGTGGAGTGATAGGAGATCATAGTGTAATGTTTGTTAATTCTGATGAACGAATAGAATTAAATCACAAGGCAATTGATCGCACAGCGTTTGCTAAAGGGGCTGTTCAAGCAGCAATATGGCTGCATGAGAACAAGAGAGAAACTCCAGGGCTCTATTCGATGCAGGACGTGATATGAGCGATACACGTGCCTTTGTTAAAAATTTAAATCTCTGGTATGGCTCTAAGAAAGTTTTATTCGACATAAGCCTGGATATTCGTAAAAGAAAAGTTACTACTTTTATCGGACCATCTGGGTGCGGTAAATCGACGTTCTTGCGTTGTTTTAATCGCATGAATGATTATGTACCAGGATGCAAAGTTGTTGGCGAACTGGTTATCGATGGGCTAGGTAATATATATTCGCGTGATATGGATGTTGTGCTGCTTAGAGCAAAAGTTGGAATGGTATTTCAAAAGCCAAATCCTTTTCCAAAGTCAATATATGATAATGTTGCTTATGGGCCTAAATTGCATGGAATGGTAAAGAATAAGGAAAAATTGGATGAAACAGTAGAGAATAGTTTAACCAAGGTTGGTTTATGGGAAGAGCTGAAAGATAGACTGCAAGATAGTGCGTTGGACTTATCTGGTGGCCAACAACAGAGACTGTGCATTGCTCGTGCAATTGCAATAAAGCCGACTATTTTGTTAATGGATGAACCGTGCTCTGCGCTTGATCCAATGGCAACCAATGCAATCGAGAATCTTATACAAGAGCTAAAGTTAAGATTCACCATAATTATGGTAACTCATTCAATGAAGCAAGCTAAGAAGTTATCTGACAGTATAATTTTCTTTTGTAACGGCAAGATTGTTGAATCCGGAAGTGCTCAAGAGATATTTGAAAATGCCCGATCTCCCTTAACGAAAGAGTATATTTTGGATCATTAAATTCCTAGCTATACACAAGAACTTTACTTTCAATCATTTCATTGGCAATAGCACGGCTTTCAAGATCGATATTTATTATATCAGGTAGTGAGCTAATGCCAGTGTAACTACCAAAACTTTCTACCGTTGACTTCACCACCTCTACTATCTCTAAAAAGCCGATTCGTGATTTTAAAAATTCATTAACAGCTACCTCATTTGCAGCATTAAGCATTATACTATTTATATGTGGAGCAGAAGAATTCAACACTTCCATACTAAGCTTTAGTGCAGGGAAACGCTTGTGGTCTGGCTCTTGAAAGGTCAATTTTTTTTGCTTTGTTAAATCTAATTTATAACTTAGAGCTGATCTTCCTGGCCAAGACAGAGCATATGAAATGGGAATTGCCATATCGGCCTCTGCAAGGACAGCAAAATTGAAACCGTCTTTATAAATCACAACTCCATGTATTATCGATTCAGGGTGCACTACTACTTCAATTCTGTTGGGGCTGATGTTAAACAAGTTATGTGCTTCTATTATTTCTAGTGCTTTATTCATCATTGTTGCACTATCAACTGAGATCTTTTTCCCCATATTCCAAGTAGGGTGACTTAGTGCCTGATTTACCGTAACATTTCTTAATTGCTCGAGGCTATAATGTAAGAATGGTCCACCAGAAGCAGTGAGTATAATCTTTTCTACGCATTTGTTGTCATTCTGCAAAACTTGAAAAATTGCATTGTGTTCAGAGTCAATAGGGATTATCTGTACATTTTTTTCTTTAGCTTTCTTAAGTAATAATTTTCCACCACAAACAATACTTTCTTTGTTTGCTAGTGCAATGACTTTAGTACCACTTTCTATGACGTGCATAACTGGCTCAAGGCCTGCAATACCAACTATGGCAACAACTGAGAGGTCAACGGGTAGAGAAGCAACATTTGCTAGACCTTCAGCACCAACTTCTACTTTAACGTCTGTACCAAGCAGACTTTCTTTTAAATCTTTATAAAACCTTTCATCAGAGATAGCGACATATTTTGCATCCAGCAGCTTTGCTTGATATGCTAGCAAAGCGAAATTCGAATGGGCACTGAGTGCTCCTACCTGATATTCTCCTTTTCTCTTTAATAGTAAATCTACAGTCTTCCTTCCGATACTTCCTGTTGATCCTAAAACTGAAACCTTTTTCACTAAAACGAACTCGTATAATAAGTTAAAGAAAAGTGTTACTTCTCAATTGTTATTTAGCAATTCTTAACCACCAAGCTCATGTCCATGGTCATCGCCAACAGATGGTGAAGGACCGGGCGAAAAAGACTGACCATGGTGATCACCTGCATCATGCATGTCATGTAAACCATCGGCATTGTGAGCCATTTCATTACTAGCATGGGGATAATCATCCGGATGATGCCCTCCATCACCATGATCCATACCCATTCCTTCCGACGGCATATCTTCTCCACCACCACCTGAAAAATGCTCTGCAAGGCCCTCAAGAAATTTTATGCCAAACATATTACCTGATTTCCCAAACAACGTTACCAAACTACTACCACTTACCAAACCTTCAAACACGTTGCTATAAGAAGCAATTGCTCCTTCATGAAAGTTGAACAGCCACTTCATTCCGTCCACAATTGTTGCGACAGAGTCACTATGACCAAGACCAAAGCCACTCTTTTCTCCTTGGTGCTCTTGGTGTTGTTGTTGAGCTTGCCACTGTGCAATATTCGGACCTTGAGCTTCGTCACTCATAAGCTTTTATTTTAAATCTTAAACTACTATATTTTACCACAAATATAAAAAAATATCAACAGGAGTCTGAAGTCAAAATTTCTGGACCAACAATTGACATTTTACTGGATGTTCGTTATAAATAATAGAATGTCAGACAGTATAAAAACCATATCAGTAGAGGATAACAACGTTAGACTCGATAGGTACATCAGAAGAATTTTTCCAGGCCTGAGGCAATCTGTAATTGAAAAATCTTTAAGGAAAGGGTTAATCAGAGTTGATAATTACAAAGCTAGGTCCAGCGATAGAGTAAGTTCTGAGCAAATTATAACGATAAAATACTTAGATCATACTGAAAATACCAACTCTGACCGCAAACATAATGAAAAGTTGGTGAATTTACTAAGAGACAACATATTATATGAAGACGAATATATATTAGCCATTAACAAACCCGCAGGAGTAGTTGCCCAAGGTGGTGTCAAGGTGAATGTTAGCATCGGTGATCTGCTTGATCAAATAAGAGAGGGAGAAACATTTAAAATTGTCCATAGACTGGATAGAGATACCAGTGGAGTGATAATATTCGCACGCAATGCTAATGTTGCAAGATACCTTATGGAGGAATTTAAAGGACGGAGAGTAAAAAAAACTTATTTAGCATTAACTTCTGGCATACCAAGCAAGGATAGAGGAGTGGTAGACTATCCATTAGCGAAAAAATACGTTTCAGGTCAAGAGAAAGTAGTCATTGATAAAAATTCACCCCAGAATGCCACTACGCGTTTTTCGATCATAGCAAAGCTGGAGCACAACGTCGCTTACGTAAAATTGCAACCAATTACCGGCAGAACTCATCAATTGCGCGCACATTTAGCCCATATAAACTGCCCTATTCTTGGTGACGGTAAATATGGTGGCAGAAAAGCTTTTGTTGATGGAATAGCAAATAAAATCCATCTTCACTCGCACTCTTTGTCTTTAAAACTGCCAAGTGATAAAAAAATCACTGTTACTGCTCCTCTTCCCGAGCACATTAAAAAGTCTCTCGAGGCACTACACACTTCCTTCTAAGCTACCCTCCATATACAAAGCTAAACCCTCCGTCTTTATATTCCTTCCCACTAAATGATTTGACTATAGGATTAACAAATTCAGTACTTGGTGAAAGGATGTCCTTAGCAGTAAAAGGTTCGACGTTTTTATCTAAATCGTTTTTCACTTGACCTGCTACAGTGACGATACTATTAATAACCGCCTTGTCCTCCTCTGACCCTTGTTTCTTTTTTGCTGCTTTAGAATAGCCAGTAAGAAGCGGAGAAATAACATAATCTGCAGCCTCTTTTGCCAATTTTATATTTTCTCTTTGTGATAAAATCTCTAGCTCATTTAAGTCATTCTCACACGCACTCCCAGCTCTAGCTCGTTGCAATTCTATATATCCTTTTCTACTCTCACCTGATTTTTCACCCTCCTGAATGCCAAATGCGCTATTCACCTTATATTGCGATAATGCAGAAGGAA
>NZ_JAAXCS010000126.1:0-3391 GCF_013309895.1 Wolbachia endosymbiont of Atemnus politus
ATCCCATTGTTTCAGTTTTTGATTACAATTCGTACATTCCCAGCATGGATCGGGCAAAGCTTCCGAGTCCATCTTGTTGAGCCAATAAATTACTTGATCATGCTCTTGTAATATAACCTTGAGCTGCATCATAATAAGATAGATCGACATGTAATTAGCTTTCTTTATAGCAGTATCTAAGTGTTGACTTGCAATATCATATTTACCCAAGCTAATTAAAGATGAAGCAAGTAAACAATGATTAAAATAATAATCAGGACGCAAATTATATAGCCTTTCAGCACCTTTATTATTTAAACTGATGTAAATTTTAGCTAATTGAGGAGTGGGATTTACTGTATACTCCGCCTCCAGTACCGCAGAAGCTTTTCTAATTTTTCCAAGTCTAATATACAACTCTGCTTTTAAATAATTGACGGGCTGAAAAGTTGCACAATAACTTTGTGCTCTAAATAAAGACTTTACAGCCTCCTTGTAATTCCCTTTACTTTCATATTGCTTTGCTAAAGCGCAATAAAGAACCGCTAACATTTTTTTGCAATCAAAGGGAAGAAAAATATTGAACTTCGCAGCTTCCTTTAATTTCAAAATTGCGCTGCCCCAATCTTCTTGTAATATGCAGTGCTCTATTTGAAAGGGAATAGACAGAATTTTATCATCAATCGAACTAGAACAATACCCTATGAATCTTTGAAAGGTTATCTTTTCTTGTTTGAGATCGACAATTAGTTTACTGGCCAGAAGTAGAGCTAAGTTGCGATTTTTATTTGCAATATTTGTTAAACCGTTGCAGAAAAAGCTGTAATTTCCCGTCTTACCTGAATTAAAGACTTTTATTAAAGATAGCTTATCGATTTCCTCATTTAGACTTTTAACCAGCTTGTGAGCGCTCTCCATATTGCCCAAGTCTATGCTAAACAAAGCTTCAAATAGAAGTAGCTCTTCTCTCTCCCTTCTTCTATTTCTTATGTTGGCAAATGTTGATGAAATAGAAGAACAAAAGCGTGCAAGTGTAATTAATAAAAACAATAAAACTACACAAGCAAAAATAATGAAATATAGATCAACACTTATAGTGTAACCACCTAATTCTAATCTTATTACTTCACCACTCACTTTGACCCATATGCCAAAAAAAGAGAGAGCGAAAATTATAAAATAAATCATGAGATATATTGTAATAAGTGATGATATATTATTGAAATATTCTTAGAAGCTACAATAAAACCATTCAATTTATTTATCCATTGCTTAAATTCTGGGTGTGTTAAATCACCCACTGTAGTAGCTATACTCTGCCAATCATTATCGTTTATTGACTCCTCGATTTCTGCTAACTTTACCCTTAATGGATCATTTTTATCTTTTATCTTTACCCAGTTTGAAATGACTTTTTGAAATAGTGTACTTTTGTTATAATCGACAGTATCAATGGTTTTCTCAAAAGAAAATTTCAACTCACGTAAAGTATCTACCTCTTTCAAATTCTCCAATTCACTTACTGCATTTTCTATCTCTGGATCGTCAAGCTCTGATATTAGAGGCTTCATTGCGTTTATATGATTATCAAATTTTGCTTCTTGCAATAACGAATTCTTCATTTTAATCACAAATAACAGCAATTTCGCGAGGTTCTTATGCCTTGAACTACCATCACCTTGTTCACATTGAGTGTGCAGACTTCTCTTTAAGTCAAATATCTTTTTTTCTATTCTAGATTGATTAACTTCGAGTAACATTTTCAAATCATCTATGTTTTCCGTCAAAACCTTAATATTGTTTCCACTTTCTCGCTGATTTATTTTTAAAAATACTATGTTATTTATCGTAATATAACTGGCAAATAATAACACAATTAAAGCCCAGCCTATATACTGTCGCTGAATATCATTCATAACGTAGTATCTCCGCAGGATCTTGTGCAGCTGCCTGCAATGCAGGAGCAATTGTTGCTAAAAATGACAAGAACAATGCAAGTGCAGAAACATTCACTACATCTTGAGGAACTAATATCACTGGCAAACTTGAAAAAAAGTATATCATAGGATCCAGTAGTTTAACGTTAGTAATATTTTCTAAAAACACTCTAATATTTTCAATATTGAGAGAAAAAACAACACCTATGATAGAGCCAAGACAAGTTCCTGTAAAGCCAATCAGTAATCCACAAGTGCAAAATATGCGCATAATGCTTCCACTTGTTGCACCAAATGTACGCATGATTGCAATCGCGGATTTCTTTTCTTGCACTATCATCATTAAATTTGAGACAATATTAAATGCTGCCACAATTATAATCAAAGTAAGAATTAAAAACATCACATTTCTTTCAGTTTTTAAAGCATGAAAATAGTGGCTATGTTGTAATTGCCAACTTTCAGCTTCCATTCCTGTTTCTTTTTTTATAGCACTTGCTAGCTCATTAGCCCCAGTAATGTCATCTACAAACACCTCTATATTCCTTATACTATCTTTATAATTAAAAAAAGCCTGTGCTGATTTTATGGGCATATATATTAAAGTACTATCATACTCAAACATACCCATATCAAATATTGCTATAACCTCATATGCTTTCATTCTCGGCATTTCATCAAACAATGCATCAAATCTTTCAGGTGATATAAGCACAATTTTATCACCATAATCAACGTTCAAAGCTTCTGCCAATCGTGCCCCTATTATTATTCCTTCATCAAATTTTTTCACATTACCCACAATTACATTATTTGTAACAGTAGTATTATTAAATAAGTCTTGAGCTGACACACCCCGCACTACGCTACCTGCAATTCTACCATTTGCCATGATAATAACTTGATCATTGGTCATAGGAGTAGCTTTTAATACACCTGGAATTTTCTCAATAGATTTTGATACTGCGCAATAATCTGAATTTATGCTTTGATCAAAATAAACATTGATATGACCATTAATGCCAAGTATTGAGTCAAGCAACTTTGCTCTGAACCCGTTCATTACAGACATTACCACTATTAGCGTTGCAACTCCAAGAGCAATACCGATGATAGAAAACAAAGTCATTATAGAACAAAATCTGGCATTTTTTGCCCGCAAATAGCGAACAGCCATAGTAATTTCAAAAGCAATGGACATTGTACATTCTTGAGACTTTTATAATTGTAGACTTTTCTTTACTGAAAAACTAGAGATTTTTATTAGACTTCTTGCATTTTAGTAGCGCATGAAACAAAGAAACTACTTGACAAACTCCACCAATCTTATTATCATACCACTAAGGGTATTTTTGACTCAAAACTTGTTTTTGATCCGCGCGGATTCAATGACAAAAATTTAGTAAAAAACTTAGGGTATTTATTGGCGGATTATATAAATTATTGGGGCTACATGTCTTTTAAATTTTTTCACA
>NZ_JAAXCS010000127.1:0-3372 GCF_013309895.1 Wolbachia endosymbiont of Atemnus politus
AGCCCCGGCTTAGAAATTAGCGTGGTGAATGGTCATCAACAGAGCAAGCACTTTGATAAAGTTTTAAGTCAAGATCGAAGCATAAGTGAAGGCTTAAAGCAGGTAACAAAGCTTGAGAATCCAGCGATAACACCTGTCAACACTCCTAAAGTGAATGAAGTAAACACGGGTCGTGAAAGATAATATGCTTTGTTTTAGAAACTGTATTAGACAAGATTTGACTACGTTAATTCTTCTGTCAGTTAATTCTTGTCTTTTACAGGTCATAGCTCTATTAATTTTAGCGTGCATGACCTTGAAAGATCGCAGTGCAATACTTAAATTATTAGGGTAGTAGGCTAATAATGGAGCTTAAAATGTATAACGTACAAGAAACTGAAAATTTAAAATTTGATGCTGAAGTAGGAAAAGTACTGAATATAGTAATTCACTCGCTTTATACTAACAAAGACATTTTTTTACGTGAGTTAATATCAAATGCATCGGATGCCTGTGACAAATTACGCTATGAATCACAATTAAATCCTAATTTGCTAGATTCAAGCGATGAATTAAAAATCACCATTAGTGCCAATAAAGATAAGAATGAGCTGTACATAATCGACAATGGGATTGGAATGAACAGACAAGATTTAATAGACAACCTCGGCACAATTGCCAGCTCTGGTACGCAAAAATTCTTGGATGCGATTAAGAATAACAAGGATTCAAGCCAAACTGTAGAGTTGATTGGGAAATTCGGCGTCGGTTTTTACTCAAGCTTCATGGTTGCCTTAGAGGTGATAGTAGAATCGAGAAAAGCGGGAGAAGAGGAATCTTGGATCTGGAAATCCAAAGGAGATGGAGAATATTCGATCAGCAAATCAGATGATCAAACCCCTCGTGGAACGAAAATTACCCTGGTTATGCGTCCTGAAGAGAATGAGTTTTTAGACAAATTTCGCGTTGAAAACATTGTTACTACTTATTCTGATCATATAAATTTTCCTGTTGAATTTATAAATGAAGAAGGAAAAAGTGAAAAACTAAACAGCAAGGCTGCAATCTGGACTAAGCCAAAAAACGACGTCACTCAAGAGGAGCACAACGATTTCTTCCGCGGTGTTGCGCATGTTGGCGGTGAGCCTTGGATGATATTGCATAACAAAAATGAAGGAGCAATAGAGTATACGAACTTGCTTTATGTTCCTTCCATTAAACCTTTTGATTTATTCCATCCAGATAGACGTTGCTCCGTGAAATTGTACGTAAATAAAGTATTTATCACTGAAGATAATGTGCAGATTATCCCGCAATACTTACGTTTCTTGAAAGGTGTTGTTGACTCACCGGACTTGCCTCTCAATATCAGCAGAGAAACACTGCAGAATAATCGCGTTGTTGAGCAAATTAGGAAATCCCTAACTAAGCGTGTGATATCAGAGCTCGGTAAGAAAGCAAAAGAGAATTTAGAGGAATACACAAAATTCTGGACCAATTTTGGCGCAGTCTTAAAGGAAGGTCTTTGTGAAGCTATGCCAACTGATGAAAGAGAAGCACTGCTTTCAATTTGCAGATTTAATAGCACTGGCGATGAGAAATTGGTCAGCATTGACGACTACATAAGCAAGATGAACCCTGAGCAGGAGCATATCTATTATCTTACAGGAAATAGCCTCGATTCAGTGAAAAACAGTCCGCAACTTGAAGGATTTGTCAGCAAAGGATTGGAGGTTCTTCTGTTTGTTGATCCAGTGGATGATTTCTGGACTAGTGTAATTCATGAATATAAAGATCAAAAATTTAAGTCTGTTACCCGTGCTGATGTTGATCTGGAAAAATTCTCTTCAGAAGAAAACAAGAAAGATGAAGAAAACAAATCAAATGAAGACAAGACTGAAGAAACTATACTGCAATATTTCACCAAAGTTCTTGGCAGCTTAGTAAAAAGTGTAAAGATCTCTAAAAAGTTGACGGACAGCCCTGTATGTCTAGCGGTTGATGAAGGGGCTATGGATCTTCGCATGGAGCGTTTTTTGCGTGAACAAAAGCAGCTAAATTACCGCACACCAAAGGTGCTTGAAATCAACACCAAACATCCCGTAATAAAAAGTATAATGAAATCCCACGCTGAGGATGGTGAAAACTCAACATTGGGGGACATGATCCATTTATTGTTCTACCAAGCTTGTATCGTGGAAGGCGAAGAGATGGATGACGCAAGCCTGTTCGCTAAAAAATTAAACAATTTGCTTGGCAAAGTTGTTATTTAATGCTACACTTAGTTTAGTTAGTCATTAATTAAGAGGTAAGATATGGGTATTCAAACTGATTCTTTAACATCGAGTACTGCGAGTTTACGACCTGAAGATACAAATTGGGTTAATGTAGATGCAGAAGAGGAATTTAAGGAGCGTCACTATTCTGGAGATTCAAATGTTGAGGAAGAAGAATTTGAAGTTTTAGATGGTGAGAGTCAAGAAGTACAAGCTGTTCCATGTGGCACACATCCTAAAGATCTAAGTTTAGAGAACGAAATACTTGCAAACTTTCCTGACGGTTGTAATAGGTCACATACCGTAGAGTTAAAAGACGAAGATTCGTATGATATTATCCCTAATAATTTAACTTTTGCTGAAGTAATAAGTATCTTAGATCAAGCTATAAAAGAAAATAATTATGAAGAACTAAATAAGGTTGTACAAAACATTGAAGATTATGAAAGCCAATCTATTGCACTGGATAGCGAAAGCTTCAAAAATTTCTGTTCAAATCAACTGAATTTGGATTTACAAAACAGAAGTGATCACCAACATATATACTCAAATGTACTATTACAGTACAAATTTGATCAAGAGGAGCTCAAGCGTGATTATTCAGTAAAAGAATTGGTACTACTGGCAATTGCAGCTAATGACAAACTGGCAGAAAAATATCAGAACATACTTTTTGCTGAAGAAAATTTGAGTCTTTTACCTTTACTTGTTAGTGGTCAAAAATATATTGAAATTTTTGTAGCAAAATTCCATGGTATCGATGGTATTTATGATAAATTAAAAAATCAAGCTATACAACTTGTCGAACCTAATAAGATTGGCTTCTTCTCAATTATAGCACTAAGAACAGAGCAAGAATTACTAGAGACAGTTCTTGTCGAATACGTCTTAAAAGATCTTGAACACGTGTTAAGTAAGCCTGATCCTTTGTATGGTGTGCTCGAAACAGTATCTTTAGCCAAAAATGAAAAATTTATCACGATGGTGTTAGATGCATTTGAGAGATATATTAATGAGCCAACTAGAGATGTGAAAGATCTGTTAAAAAATAGTTTTGTTACTCTATTAGAAACTGCGATAAGTCAGGAACATGTTTCAGTTGTTGAATACTTGTGTA
>NZ_JAAXCS010000128.1:0-3348 GCF_013309895.1 Wolbachia endosymbiont of Atemnus politus
ATTGAATCCGCGCGGATCAAAAACAAGTTTTGAGTCAGAAATACCCTTAGTAGTATGATAATGAGATTGGTGGGGGTTGTCAAGGGGTTTTTCTATGAGCTACTTGGCTTCCTGTTTTCAAATCATAGTTCGTTTACTTGACCTAGTATCCAGGAGTCTTTAAACTGAACCCTATATAGTGCTAAAAATGATAGGAAACCTAAGCGGGACAGTCGATGAAATTTGCAGCGATCACATAGTTCTGAATGTGAACGATGTTGGCTATATAGTGTACCTTTCAGCCAAAACCTTAAATGCATGTTCCATCGGAAGTAGAGTAAAGTTACTTATCGAAACTTACGCAAATAGCAGAGAAAACACTGCTCAGCTATACGGCTTCACAAGCAAAGAAGAACAGCAGAGTCTACGTTTACTAGTTAAAGTAAGTGGCGTTAGCTACAAAACCGCAATGTCAATTTTGAGTAAATTAACCCCAGAGCAGCTATTTCTGGCAATTATGAATGAGGATAAAGTGGCACTCAAAATGAGTGGACTTGGCCTGAAACTCATAAATCGAATTATCACTGAACTGAGTGGCAAAGTGAGTAAATTAGGAATAAATAACAACAACTTTCATCCAATCAAAGAGGATGCCGTTTCAGCTTTGATCAATCTTGGGTACGAAAAAATGAAAGCTTACGATACAATAAAAAAAATACAAGACAAGTCGCCAAACCTGGACACTGAGGAGATTATTTTTGCGGCGCTTAAGGAGCTTTCAACGCTATGAAATCAATATCATGCGGTAAAGAATATGCTGAAGATGTACGCAACTTAAATATCAGGCCCGAGCGACTTGATGATTTTATTGGGCAAAAAGACTTAATACAAAATTTAAAAGTGTTTATAAGCGCCGCACAGACGAGAACTGAAGCTTTAGATCATGTATTACTCTATGGTCCTCCAGGACTTGGCAAAACAACTTTAGCACAAATCGTTTCTAAAGAATTAAGGGTTAGCTTTCGCGTAACTTCCGGCCCACTACTTAGCAAAGCTGGAGATTTAGCTGCTGTGCTCACTACTTTAAACGCAAAAGATGTTCTATTTATCGACGAAATCCATAGATTAAATCGCAGCATTGAAGAAGTTTTATACACTGCTATGGAAGATTTTTGTTTGGACATATTAGTAGGTGAGGGCTCATCTACTCGAACTTTAAGGATAGACTTACCACCATTTACACTGATTGGAGCAACAACACGGCTTGGACTGCTTTCTGCACCACTGAGGGATCGTTTTGGCATTCCTTTGCATCTTGAGTTTTATTCTTTCGAGGAACTGGTTGATATTATAAAAAGAGGCGCAAGAGTTCTTTCCGCCGAAATCAAAGAGGATGCTGTGCAGGAAATCGCCTGCCGTGCGCGTGGCACTCCAAGGATTGCTTTGAGGCTACTCAGAAGAATAAGGGATTTTGTTGAAGCACAAGATGATAAACAAATTACCTATGAAATTGCTGACTCTGCACTATCAAAATTGGGCATAGATAAAATGGGGTTAAACAAATTAGATATGGACTATTTGAGATTTTTATTCAACACTTCAGGACCTGTTGGCATTGACACTATATCTATCGCGCTATCTGAGGATGTTGGCAATATTAAAGAAACAGTAGAACCTTATTTAATCAAAATTAGTTTTGTAAAGCGCACACCAAGAGGACGCATTTTAACTGATCAGGCAAAGGGATATTTGGGCTCTCAATACTAAAATCGCAATTAAATATTGCCTAACCAGAATAGTGCTATATACTAATATTTATTATTAACAATAATGGAGGCATGTATGTTAAATAGTAATGAAACTGTATCTTTGATCGTTGATCAAAATATTGCTGCTGGTAACGTATATGGGTCGATACCGAGTAAGGATAAACGTAGGTACGTCACTCTTGATGATGAAGAAACATGGAAGAAGTTCTTTGTAGATCAGAACAGCCCTTCTACTAATATTACTAATAAAGTAACAGTGAAACCTCATGTTCATAAGAATAGCGATGGTATGTATAGATATACTGCTGAGGAGACCAAATATTATGGTCGGGAAATTGTAGGCAAAGCTGCTAAACAAATTGAAGAAGAGATATTTAAAAATATTGATGCAAAGCTTATAAAATTAAGAGAAACTAAAAATATAGATAACAGTGTTAAGCCTGTTATAAGAGTTGTGCTGAACGATTATACAAAAGAAGTAAATATGTATAGTATTCTCAGTGGTAATATGTGCAAAAAATACGATGTGAAGACAGTTACGTTGCTACTACCTGACCAAAAAACAAGGGGGGTACGTTGCCAAATTGATAAGGATGGGGTAAGAATTTATGAAGTGGCTAATGGTTCATATCAAACGACTCTAAAATGGTACGTTGAAGGAAAAGAATGTAATATTAAAATTAATATTCATGATAACGGTTCTGTAGAACTTGTTGAAGGTAATGGCATAACTGAAGAACAGTTACTTGCACATAAAGAGGTAAAGGTAGGAAGGCAATACGAAGCAAAATCTTTACATGAAGCATTAGCATCACAATTGCCACAAACACAATTACAACAAAGCTCTGAAGAAGTAAATTTTTTGGAGCAGCTTTCAACAAATGTAGAAGACTTGAGCGGCGCATCACAAAAGCATCAAGCTCCTGCTGCTCAAATGAGTAAGTAAGAAAAAACAAAAGTAATAATTAGTATAAGTTGCTTGCACCTGCAAGTAACTTATACTCTTATAATGAGCAACATAATACTACCAAGAAATTTCTACGAGCGGCCAACTTTAACTGTAGCTGGGGAGTTATTGGGAAAAGTCCTTAAATTTTCTAATTTTAGTGGAATAATAACTGAAGTTGAAGCCTATATAGGGATGGATGACCCAGCTTGTCACGCAGCACGAGGCTACACTGATCGAACCTCAGTGATGTTTGGCACGCCAGGGTTTTCATACGTGTATTTTATATATGGAATGTATTACTGTTTAAATATTGTGACAGAAACAGAAGGGTTCCCAGCCGCAGTGTTAATAAGGGGATTGAAGCTCATTGAACCGCTTGAGGCAAATCTAGGTGGACCAGGAATTTTATGCAAAAGGTTGAATATTACCAAAGAACATAACAAACGAGACCTCACCATAAGCCACGAATTTTGTGTATATGAATCTCACCTCAAGCTGGATTATGTTTGCACCCCAAGAATCGGAATCAGTAAAGGTAAAGAGAAATTTTGGCGATTCAAGACGGAAATGTGCAAAAAAAAACGCATTTTTTAAATCAATTTATTACTGTCCGTAGTGATGGTAAAAGCCTCCACCTTCTATAGCTAACTC
>NZ_JAAXCS010000129.1:0-3337 GCF_013309895.1 Wolbachia endosymbiont of Atemnus politus
TCCTGCAGGTCAAAAACAAGTTTTGAGTCAGAAATACTCTGAGCGATATGATAATAAGATTGACGGGGGTTGTCAAGGAGTTTTTTCGTTTCTATGTACCTGGACATTGATCGTATGGGTCCCATCTGTTATATATAGTCTTTTGAATGCGAAAAAATAATGGATGAGTATGATATTACAGTTATAGGTAGTGGTCCTGGTGGTTATATAGCGGCAATTAGAGCGGCGCAGCTTGGGTTTAAAACTACAATTGTTGAAAAAGAAAAAAATTTAGGTGGTGTATGTTTAAATTGGGGATGTATACCGACAAAGTCGCTGCTCAGGACTTCTGAAATTTACAGGCTAATAAGAAGATCAGAGGAATTTGGTATAAAAGTAAAGGATGCGAGCTTTGATATACAATCGATAGTAAAATACTCAAGGAATGTTGTTGATAAATTATCAAGAGGTATTGCGTATTTGATGAAAAAAAATAACATAAAAGTCTATCAAGGCTTTGGTAAACTTACAGGTAACCGTACTATCAAAGTTTCTAGTGATAAGGAAGAACAAGAAGTTTCTTCGAAACATATTATTTTAGCAACAGGTGTTAGAGCACGAAATCTGCCTGGAATAGAGGTAGATGGAGATTTAATATGGAATGCACAGCATGCTATGACTCCAGATAAATTACCAAAATCACTACTAATTATAGGATCTGGTGCAATTGGAATAGAATTTGCAAGTTTTTATAGCACTTTGGGGGTTGATGTAACAATTATAGAGGTAAAAGACACTATTTTGCCATTGGAAGACAAGGACATTTCAAGTTTAGCACAAGAGATATTTACAAAACAGGGAATAAAAATATACACAAACAATAGTGTAAAAACTTTTACTAAAAATAAGGGCTTCACTCAAGTACAGCTAAGTAGCGGTGAAAGTAAAAAATTTGATAGAGTAATTGTTGCAGTTGGCGTTCAAGCAAACACTGAAAATATAGGTTTAGAGAATACCAAAATTAAATTAAGTTCTTCTGGTTTTATTGAAACGAATGAATGGTATGAAACGAGTGAACTGAATGTATATGCAATAGGTGATGTAGCTGGCCCACCATGTTTAGCACATAAAGCAAGTCATGAAGCTGTGATCTGTGTTGAGAAGATTGCTGGTAAGAATGTTCATGCGTTGAAAAAAGAATACATACCAAATTGCACTTACTCTCATCCGCAAATAGCGAGTGTTGGCCTAACTGAAGAACAAGCGATAAAAAATGGGTATGATATAAAAATAGGAAAGTTTTATTCTAACTTTAATGGTAAATCTATTGCACTCAGCGAAATCGAAGGGTTAGTGAAAACAGTGATAGATAAAAAAATAGGTGAACTTCTTGGGGCTCATATGATAGGAGCAGAAGTAACAGAGTTAATTAGCAATTTTGTTCTCGCAAAGCAAATAGAAGGAACAGATTTTGATATAAAATCTACAATCTTTCCTCATCCAACCATTTCAGAGATGATACACGAATCAGTACTTGCTGCAGATAATGAATCGTTAAACAGTTGAACTAACGTTCCATTGCTTTGGAACTATCAATATCTTGACCGGAAGTTTGATTCGGTACTTCAATTCCAACAGATTGGTTACCAACATCAGATTTCTGTAACCTCTCCTTCAACCCTTCGGCTGCTTCTTTCACTTCAAGCTTTTTCTCCGGTTTGAGATCTTCTGGGCTTTTTCCTTTTCTATCTAAATTTTGTTGTTGATCGATACTCTTCATTTCATTTTGCCCTTGCTGGGGTAGATCAACGACCGAGTTGAAAAGAGCTTTTATTATACTTTTTAACAATTCTATAAAACTCCCGCCACTACCTTCTTTTTGCTCTCGAGGTTCGTTTTTCTCATTAAGTTCTTTTTTACTGTTATTTTCAGACATTTTTAACTCCCTACCATAAAGCTTAGTCAAATTTTACGTGCAAATTATTAAAAAATAATTAACAATCTAGTATCAATTTGCTACTTACAGATGAATATTATTTTAGCAACAGGAGGCACGGGTGGACACATTTTTCCAGCTATAACCTTAGCAAAAGCACTAAAGGCACAAAAACACAATTGTACATTATTTACTGATAAAAAAACAGATAAAGATGCGGATGTAGAGAGCTATATCCTGCCATTATGTAGGCCAAGCAACAACAAATTTAAATTTTTCCTTTTGTTAACATATAGCTGTGTGTTAGCACTATATCAAATAAGAAAATTAAAATCAAAACTGGTCATTGGTTTTGGTAGCTATGCTTCTTTTCCAACTCTTCTTGCAGCAAAGATTCTCTCTATACCTATAATTTTACATGAACAAAATATAATTTTAGGAAGAGTGAATAGATTCTTTTTCAAAAGTGCAAAATTAATTGCGGCTAGCTTTCCGGAAACTAAATATGCAAAGAGCAGTAAATGTATTTTTATAGGGAATTTTGTTGATATAAAGGCGCAGAACTATTCTAATACTGAAGAAATCTTAAACATATTAATAATAGCAGGTAGTCAAGGTGCAAGTTTTTTTGACGATGTAGTGAGTGACGTAATTTGTAATCTGCCTGCTGAAATGAAAAAGAAGATTAGAGTAACACAACAGTGTACGAAAAAAAATATAAACAAGGTCGAAGATCTATACAAAAGTGAGAAAGTCAATAGTGAATTAAGTGAGTTTTTTGATGACAGGGGAAATAGGTTAGTAAGTGCTCATTTAGTAATTAGCAGAGCAGGGGCAACTTCGATAGCAGAGATCACTCTTGCTAAGCGCCCTGCTATATATATTCCTTATCCTTACTCAAAAGATAATCATCAGCTTTATAACGCAAAATATATTGAAGACTCGGGAGCAGCTATGATAGTTGAGCAAAATAGCGAAGCAAAAAAAAATCTAACAGAGCTGTTAGTTGATTTATTACAAAATTATCAGAAATTGTGCGGTATGGCCAATAATACTAAGAAAACGAGGATAAAAAACGGCCTGAGTGAGTTTATTAAGGTAATAGCTCAAATTATGGGGTTTTAAAGAAAATAAAGAGTAAATATTTGCACAATACCATATTAAAGGCTATAATAAGCCTGTATTGAAAGCTTTATATAATGAGGGTCATAAAATCAATCCAAGGAGGCATATGTTAAAGCATATAGAAAATCTCAAATTCGAAAAAATAGCAAAAATATTATTGAAAGGTCATGCAGCATATGGTATAATATGTGACATAAAAGTTTAAGGAAGCTCATTGACATCTTTAACATTAATACTTATTAAATATTTAATGCTGTAAAATTGAATTATGTTTTTTAGAGTGAGAAAAATATGAAT
>NZ_JAAXCS010000130.1:0-3304 GCF_013309895.1 Wolbachia endosymbiont of Atemnus politus
TCCATTAATTCCTCAAATTTTTCCATACCACATGAACTGCTCATTTCTCGTGGTATGCTTTTGAATATTTCTCTTATTTTGGTCAAGTTTTGACAAATTTTTTCCTGATATCCAGCAATTCTTTCTTGGTATATATCAATCATTTTCTGGCATGCACTGCTCCTCAATGGATGTTCTTCTTTTTCCTTTATGTAAGAATTTTGAAAGTTTTTACAGTTAAGAATTGCTTCCCTGTATTTTTTTATGTCGTTAATTATTCCGATTATTGACTTACCTATTTCCCTCAAGTTTTTTTTCTGTTCTTTTCTGTCAATTACACTCTTAGATTCATTCCGTTCTTTTCTGTTAACTGAACCCTTGGATTCATTTTCTGCCTGGTTCATTTTGTCATATAGGTTTTTACATTCTTTGTAAGATGCCAGTGGCTGTAATACTCCTTCTTCTACGCTTTTATCGTAAAAGTTCTTCAACTCATCACTTGATAGTATTGCTATAGCATCTTCTCTTTTACCGTGTGATTTAGGGTAAGTTTTATTGAATGAACTAACATGGCTTAATAAGAAGTCTTTAACGAGCTCTTCTTTTTTTACTTCAGACAATTTCTCTAGTGTTTTGATATATTTTAAAGTTTCCGCAAAAAGCTGTCCACCAGACGGAGCAAATCCTTGAATTGGTTTACTCTGTGCTTTATAAAAATCAGTTTGTAAAAAATCTTCAGCTTGCTTTTTCATTACTGAGAGTTCATGAAATGCTGTTTTTGGACTGATTTCCCTCAAAATACTAATGGCTTTTCTAACTGCTTTCTCTCTTTTTTTATTACCCTGCTTTTCATTTAATATTAGGCGCTCAGTTTTGGTACCGCTAGCACTCTTGGCAATGTTACAAACAATGTTTTGTACAACTTGCTTGGTTGCCACATAATCTATTTCCTTTGCAAAACAATCAACAAATAATTGCCAAATTTTCTTATCGACAAACTTACTTTTCTTATTTTCAAAATCTTTTCTACTGTCAAATCCTAAAATAGTATAGAGATTTTTTTCAACTCTTGGTTCGTCATAATGTTTTGTTACTTTACTATTTCCATTAAATAGAGATTTACTAATTTTGATTGCGCCCATGATATTACCTCAACACTATAATAAAAGTATAAAATTTAATATTTAATTTTTACTTACTGTTAACGTAATTGGAGTTGTGAAATATGGATACTAGTTTTGCTTCTATATTAAAACTTTAACTCCTAGCTCGTTATTAGTAATATCATTATATAAATAACTATAACTGATGTCTGAACTTGGAAATATATTGCTATTGATAGCTTGTTTATTGTCCTTAACATATTTATTTCTACCGCTCAGTTCCGTCACTATTGCCATATTTTTCTGTGCATCAGCGTCAATGGCCATATTAATTTATTGCCACATTACAAACGATTTCTCACTCGAAAATGTATATTACCACTCTCATACGACGAAACCTTTGATCTATAAAATCTGTGGTGTTTGGGGGAATAAAGAAGGGTCTATGTTGCTTTGGACCTTAGTGCTTACCTTGTATTTATTATTAATGGATATTTGTATACCCTCTGTCATCCCAGTGTCAAGCACTGGAATGACACCAGAACGAGCTAATGACAGTAAATTAAAGAAAATATCCTTAATCACTCAAGGCTTAATATGCTTTTGTTTTTTGTTGTTCACTTTACTTGAGTCCAATCCTTTTGCTAAAGTGCCAAGCATTAAAACAGATGGTCTTGGTTTTAACCCAATATTGCAAGATATCGGTCTTGCAATTCACCCACCGATATTATATTTGGGGTACCTTGGGTTCAGCGTCCCTTTTTCGCTCTCTATAGCTGGGCTCATTACAAACACTGAAGGAAATGTTTGGGCTAAAATTATCAGGCCTTGGGTGCTTGTTTCTTGGTCGTTACTTACTTTGGGTATAAGTCTTGGCAGTTGGTGGGCATATCGTGAACTTGGTTGGGGTGGATTTTGGTTTTGGGATCCGGTAGAAAACGTTTCTTTGATGCCATGGTTAATTGCAGCAGCACTGACACATCTGTTACTCGTGGTACGAAATTTCAATGTTTTAAGGAACTTTGCCGTTTTGCTCACGCTTACAACTTTTATATTGAGTATAACTGGAACGTTTTTAGTCCGCTCTGGAATACTTGCTTCAGTGCATACGTTTGCAGATGATCCAAGATATGGACTGTATATGTTAGCTTTACTTGGTGTAATTACAGTCAGCAGCTTAGTAATATTTGTAGTATTTACGAGAAAAAATCGCACATCTTCAGTGTCATCCCAGTGCTTGACCAGAAAAAAAGAGACGAGCAGTCAAGCTACTCAAATGACAGAGGGCAAAAAATTCTTCTCACGTTTCACGATGATGTTGATAAACAACCTATTATTTATCACTGCCTTTTTCATCGTGTTTGTTGGCACTTTATACCCGACAATGCTTGAATACTTGACCGGTGAACTCATTTCAGTTGGAGCACCATACTACAATTCCTTATTTAACCCTATTGCACTGTCTGTTTTAATCCTTACAATAATTGGGCAATACTGCCGTTGGCAGGGAAATAGTCTATTGCCAATACTCCGTGAATACAGATTCTCATTTTGTAGTGCTGCAGCTATTTTGCCGTTTATATTTCATATGGAGCTAATAATAGTGCTGTCAATTATCATCTCCATAGCATTATTAGTCTTTGTTTTGGAAGCATATAGCAAAAGAATTCGTTTATTTAAGGTGGCGCTGAGTGAATCAATTTTATTAGCAAGAAGAGTTTCCAAGTCTTACTATGCAATGATGCTCGCTCATGCTGGAGTGGCGATTCTAGTACTCGGTATAGCCTATTTAGTTGGTTGGCAGGAAAAAAAAGAGAGCTACTTAAAAATAGGTGATAGCATAACAGTCAACAAATTTAAAGTTACTTTGCGAAATATTGAATTTATAAAAGAGAAAAATTTCCATGCAGTAAGAGGTACGATGGATATCAGGAATTTGTTGAATAATAAGGTATTAGGTAGAATAACTCCTGAATATAGATTTTATCTTGTGGAGGGTCAGAAAAATGTTGAAAGCAGTATTTATCACAATTTATTTTCTGATATTTACGTTGTAATTGGCGAGATTGATAAGAGTAAGAGCAAAATTGCAGCCAAAGTGCACTATAAACCTGGAATGCCTATGATCTGGCTCGGATCCTTCCTCATCGCTTTTGGCTCGCTCCTTGCTGCTTTCCCTTTGTTGAGAAGATTTTAATAGGGCTCCTCTTTATACTATAACA
>NZ_JAAXCS010000131.1:0-3281 GCF_013309895.1 Wolbachia endosymbiont of Atemnus politus
CCCTTATTGTTAACTATATTGGCAATTGCATCTGCTAGCTCCTCGTTGGCTTTCATCCCCGTTAAATCAATTTGTATATATTCCTTGGCAACAACACTAGTTGGCGACTTCTTCTCTATATCATGACTCCACCATATCACTAGGTCACAAACATAATTAGGGTTAGCACTATCATAGTTTTTAAAGCCTACCCAACCACTATCAATCCCCACACTACCCTTTAGTTTAACTGCATACAAACATCTCTGAGTAAATAGCGCTTTATGCTGCATTGCGTAGGTTATTACTGAATTTTTATTAGCAAATAATACATTAGGTTTTCCTGGTGTTCTTGTGTCAGTTGGTGATTGTTTATAAATAACGTGATTGCCCCATGATTTTATTAATGGGTAACGCCTATCAGTTTCCTTATCGTAACTCATAATTACGGTAGCGTAAGCTGTAGAAGTTGCAGAACTTTCAAGATCTGTACCGTACACTGAAGACATCGAACACACAAACCACCGGGAGAATAAAAAGTAGTTTTGTGAGCAGTTACAATTAGTACTAGTCGATTGCAAAAAAATAGCGCTAGCCTTTGGTATAATCAAAGGAAAACCAACATCATAAACTCTACTAGTAAAATTAACTGGATTAAAAAGCCCGCATAAACCAGAAGGATATGGAAATTGTTGATAATTAAGACTTACCGTTAAATAAAAAGATCAATCGCTAACAGAATAGCTTATTTCAGTTTTCTTAGTTACTTCATCAATACCTTTATTATATGGTGCCTCACTATCTGAATAAGACTGAATATGATTCAATCTAGTTGTAGTTCGAAAATAACCTGAGAAAAATCAGAATCAGAATCCGCAAATTTTACCGGAAACAATCCATTACTAGTCATTCTAATTTTGTTCACTTAAATAGCTAGTGGTAATATCAAACGAATGACAACAAGTAATAACTTCCACGGTAGGATCACTAGATATGACATATTGAAAATCGTAACTCACATCTGGATTAGCATGAAATGTAGTTTCTATCCACAGATCAGCAATATCATCACCTCCAGGCTTTGGATTTACTGTTCCCTTTCCACTGAAAGCAACTTTAACATTATTATCCGCAACAAACTGTTTAATGTACTTATTCGATATAGCATTAAACCAATTTGGTGTATCCTCAGTTTGAAGCATATTAAAAGTAGTTGGTGTACGACCTAGTTTCTCGTACAGTCTTTTGTATTCAATTCCCAAAGGACTAATTCCATTTGAATCAAGTGTGCGACCATCGCACTGCATTAAATTCATCTTTTTTCATCGACTTTCGCGCCTTTTGGATAACGGGCTATTTCACCAACGTGATCTGCAAATTTGAGACCGCCAATAGTAAAAATCAGCTCCTTATAACTATCACTAATTTTATACTTAGTTTCTGAAAGTGAAGAAAATAATAGATGAGATTTTGCTAAATCAGCGTTTTGTACTGGATATTTAAAATCAACAACCGATACCGGTGATGAAACCTCAGCACAATAAAAGTTCGTTGCTTTAAAATTAAATACCTGATCCTTTGGCAAAGAAAACTGAACTAAAATATACTGATCATCGCCAATATCTTTTGGTATTGTCACTTTAGGTAGAGCAAAACTAGTGAAGTAAACTTTTGGATCATCAGAGTCAATCGTATATTCAGCAATTTGTATAACTTGCGGCGCTGCCGATGACTTTGAACCAAAATTACGAATTACTGATGCAGTAATCGGTATACTATCACCACTTTTCCAAGCTTAGAACTTCAATTGAACACTGGTATTTGCACCCCACAGCACATTGGAGCTTTTAAACGCTACAATTTTTTGCAGTGGTGGGTTTATTTCACTGAATTTTTCGCAAACAACGTTCAAATAAAAACGAGGATTGCCTTTCACTGATCTTTTCAGCTTCGTTGATTTCTTTGATGAAAATTCTATCTACATCAATTCTATTTTGTACCGGTACTGAATCAGCATAAGGTCTTAAAAATTGCCATGAAAGCCCGGCAATTGGCAGCTCTGAAAAGTTTGGCAGAACGAAGCCTGCACCCTGCCCTCTGTCATCAATTTGCAGACCGATGTTGAACTGACCATCGATGAATAAATTATCAGAAACCTCAGCAGTATAACCGGATCAACTTTCGCCTGCTCCTGAAAATATGGAAGGTCCTGGAAAATAAGTTCAGGAGCAGCAGCATTGCCATAACAGCACTTCAGCTCAACCGTGTAACGGTCTTCGGGGTCGTCTACGTCAACAAAATAGTATAGTTTATGGGGCAACGCACCGTTTTCATCGAGCTGCAAAGGGTTTGGTGCTGGTACGACATTTCCTTCCTGGTTTTTATAATAGGCATTACGCAGAGTTGTCGGACTTTTCTTATCATAAAAATACATCCAGTAACCTGCAGCAGGCATACCTTCCTTATTCTTGATATTATCCTGTAATACTATGCTTAGTATTAACCTCTGTGCCATTTCTCCTGAAGCAAAAAGCCACTTGTAGTATATAACAAATCTTTAATAATTTATTAACACAGGTGCACAAAATCATCTTTACACACATGCCTGCACCTTTATTATTGAAAATTTAAAAAATATGCTGTATACTAGCTACAGTAGTATACTTTAGCAAAATTTATGGCTGACTCTGGAATTAACATTAGCGAAAAAGTTTTAAAGAATCTTACTCGCTTGGCTAAAGTGAAAAATCAATCAGTACAAGAGCTAGCAGAGCAGTTTATACAAGAAGGAATTGAATATGAGGAAGATATGGTGATAGTCAAACTCTCTATCCAACGTGACACACGAAATGCAAAATTCATCAGGCATGAAGACGTCAACTGGGAATAAGTATTTAATCTGTTATGAGGAAAACGTAGTTCACAAAGATATTCCGAGTCTTCCTAAGACAATATGGTCAAGGATAAAAGAAATCATAAAAGAGCGCCTTACAGTTTCTCCTGAGAAGGCAGGGGATCCATTGCTTGGTGAGTTTAAAGGACATCGTAGAATACGAACAGGCGATTACCGCTTGGTCTATAGAATCATTAAACTAGAACGTATAGTAATAATTACTGCAATAGAGCATAGAGAATATATCTACAAAGATTAAAACATTCTACACAAATGTTTTATTATACAGTCATCCTTCCTGATCTATTTTCCACCTTAGGTGGCTCAGCTCAGCTCAAAAAAAGCCAATTTTTTTGGCTACCCCCCTACAAATTATATTATATATAATATAATTAAGGGGAGGCGACGA
>NZ_JAAXCS010000132.1:0-3276 GCF_013309895.1 Wolbachia endosymbiont of Atemnus politus
TTATGATACTTCTTTAAAATCTCATATAAACTATAACTTCCGATATCATTTAACATAACTTTACCTCATATATACACTAACAAGTATTTTTTTTAATTATAAATTTTGATGTCTTAATGTATTATATATATAAAAAATCTGCAAGCTTATATTTTTTAAGCATTTATTTTTTATTCTTAATTAACTCTAAAGCCTTCTTCAGATCTACACTTTCAATATCCACATTTTTGCCCAAAGCAACATTTGTTTTACCGCATTTTATGTAGAATCCGTACCTACCGTTACAAATGAAAACTTCTTTCTTCTTTTCATTAAACCCGAGAGATTTTAACTCCTTGCGTGGACTATTTGCAATAATTTGCACAGCTTCATCTAATTGTGTTTCTAATACTTCCTTAGAACTTTTCTTAAGAGAAAAGTATCTACCATCATAGAAAATATAGTACCCAAATCGTCCAAGGCCTATTTTTACTTCTTTTCCGGTTTCAGGGTGTTCTCCAATTACTTTTGGCAAGGAAAGTAATTCGGTAGCGGTATTCAGATCAATATCATTAACATTTATATCTTTTGGTATAGAAACCGTTTTTTTCTTTTCTGACTCACTATTAAACTCCAGATAAAGCCCAAAAGGACCTTTTTTGATCACCACCTCTTGCCCTGTCACATCGCCTATGCCCAAACTTTTTGGATATTCTGAGTTGTCGTTACTGCCTGTAATTTCTTTTGTATGGTTGCATGCAGGATAGTTAGAACATCCAAGAAATACCCCGGCTTTTCCAAAGTTCAATTTCAATATACCATCGGAACAATCAGGACATTTCTTACCTATCTCTTTTTTCCCTTCCTCTGAACAGAACCAATCGACTACCAAGTCATTAATACCGCTGAAAATTTCATCATGCGTCATTTTCTTGACGGAGTTTACAAGATTGAAAAACGGTACCCAAAAATAGCCTAGCTCTTGTTTCCAATCTGCACGTCCATTTGAGATTAAATCAAGCTTTTCTTCCATCTGTGCTGTGAAATCATATTCTATACAACGCTGAAAAAAAGTTTCTAAAAATATAGTAACAATCTTGCCACGACTGCTTGGAATAAATCTTTTATTATCCAATGTGACGTACTCACGGTCTTGCAATACCGAAATAATTGTCGCATAAGTTGATGGACGGCCTATGCCGATTTCTTCCATTTTTTTTACGATACTTGCTTCGCTATAACGTGGTGGAGGTTGAGTAAAATGCTGTTTTGGCTCGACAGAAATCAGTTTGCACGCTTCACCTTCTTTCATGGCAGGTAGCATGCCTTCATCCTCGCTATCCATTTCATCTTTATAAACTTTATAGAAACCATCAAAAAACATGCTCGACCCACTTGCTCGCAGGATTACCTTCTGATCAGTAGAGCTAATTTCAATTACCACTTGATCGAGAATCGCTGATTCCATCTGACTTGCAATGGTTCTTTTCCAGATCAAATCATACAATTTAAATTGTTCTGGCGTTAAATAGTCCTTAATACTGTTTGGCGTTCTATTTATATCAGTTGGACGAATCGCTTCATGTGCTTCCTGAGCATTTTTGACCTTTTTTATATATTGACGAGGAGACTTCGGTAAATATTTATCACCATACAATGACTTAATTGACCCCCTAATTGAGCTTATAGCTTCATCTGCAATGTAAAATCCATCTGTACGCATGTAGGTTATCAACCCTACAGTTTCACCACCAATATCAATACCTTCATATAAGTTTTGCGCGATGCGCATAACGTTTTTCACATTAAAATACAACTTATTCACTGCATCTTGCTGAAGACTGGAAGTAATAAATGGAGGAAGCGGATTTCTCTTAACTTGCTTGCGTTCTACTGTGCTTACAGCATATTGTCTTGACTCAATCTCTCTAACTAAGTTCTTTGCTTCTTCTTCGTTCTTAATATCAAATTTTTCTAGCTTCTTATTATCGTAGTGGCTGAGCATAGCAAAAAACGTTTCGTCTTTGCTGCTTTGCATTTCTGCCTTTATGCTCCAATACTCTTGTGATACAAATTTACTAATTTCATCTTCTCGTTCGCATATAAGCTTAAGCGCAACAGATTGCACTCGCCCCGCAGACTTGCTTCCTGATAATTTTGTCCACAATAGTGGCGACAAATTAAATCCAACTAGATAATCCAAAGCTCTGCGTGCTTGTTGCGCGCGCACTAAGTCCATATTTATCTCACGTGGATTTTTTATAGCCTCTTGTACTGCTCTTTTTGTTATCTCATTAAAGACTACTCTATGAATGTTGCTTTTATCATTGATTGCTTTCCTTTCCTTTAGTGCCTCTATTACATTCCAAGCTATTGCTTCCCCTTCTCTATCTGGATCTGTTGCAAGGTATATATCTGATGTTTTACCTGCCTCCTTTACTAATTCTTTTACATATTTTTCTGCTTTTTCAATAATCTCATACTTTATGGTAAAATCATTATCTGGATCAACAGAGCCGTTCTTCACTGGCAGATCTCTCACATGTCCAAAAGATGCAGCCACTTTGAACTATTTACCTAAATATTTACTTATTGTCTTTGCCTTCGCCGGTGACTCAACTATCAATAATGCCATATTATTATATTAGTACTTAAAGATAATATGTTGAGAAATATATGGTGAAAAGTAAAAAAATATTTTAATGGGTCTTGTGAATTTGACCTTACCCAGAAAAAGTAGAGAGAAAGTTAAGTCGTTTTTGAAATAAAAAATGAGAGCCTAAATTCTTACTTCACCAAGCTCCTGTCATCCCACACAGCTCACCTGGGCGAGCCTGGATAATAGCTGTATAAAGGATGTTGTTGTTGTTGTTGTTGTTTCATCAAGAATTTAATATGCAAAAATCAAACAATACGAATTTTAATTCAAAAATATCTAATTCGATTAATGATACAATAATTTCTGCAAATTACAACATTATTCAAAATAATGATTGTTTTTCTAAAAGCATTCCCTGCCGCACGTCCAAGGTCTTCACTACGTATTCGGATAACCAGGTCGGCGTGACAATTCAGGTGTACGAAGGAGAGCGCGCCATGACCTCAGCCAACCACCATCTGGGAAGGTTTGACCTGATGGGCATTCCTCCCGCCCCTCGTGGAGTGCCACAGATCGAGGTGACGTTCGATATCGACGCCAACGGCATCTTGCACGTGTCCGCCCAGGACAAGAGCACGGGCCACTCAGAAAGTATCCAAATCCGCAACGACAAAGGACGGTTGTCGCTGGAAGAGATC
>NZ_JAAXCS010000133.1:0-3237 GCF_013309895.1 Wolbachia endosymbiont of Atemnus politus
TTGAAAGAAGTCTATTATAAGGAGGTTGGCGGGGGTTGATAAGTAGCTTTTATGCCAGTTGCTCTACATATTAAAATTCATTTGACTTAAACTGCTTATTATATAAAATTGTAACTAATGTATAAATAAGGTTAACATGGCAGTCAAAATAAGGTTGGCAAGATTTGGTAGAAAGAAACGCCCTTTTTACAGGATAGTTGTAGCTAATTCGCAAGCACCAAGGGATGGACGTTTTATCGAGAGAATAGGGCAGTATGATCCGATGCTACCAAAAGACGATAAAAATCGTGTTGTGATAAAAGCTGATAGGTTAAAGTATTGGCTCAGTGTAGGTGCGCAAGCAACTGAAAGAGTGCTGTGGTTCATCAAAAAAGGCGTAGTAGCTTTAGAAACGGAACCAAAGAAAACTGAAAAAAAGAAAGTAGAAACCAAGAAGGTAGAGACAAAAAAAGTAAAAGAACAAGAGGCATAAGTCTCTTTAATGCTGTTAACAAATAATGATATATTAGACGATATCATATCTTCTGATTTGTCAGCTATGAAGGGTTTTATCTTCAGTAGCGTCGATGATGAAGATATCAAGCTTGCTACTGATATTATATCTCATCTTGTTAGGTCAGGTGGAAAAAAGATAAGGCCTAAGCTCGTCTTTATCATATGTAAAATGCTAAACTGTTCTAGAGAGGATAGGATCAAGGTTGCTGCATCGGTAGAATTTATACACAATGCCACTTTACTTCACGATGATGTGCTCGATGAGAGCGAAGCACGCCATGGAGTTAAGACAGCAAATAAAATTTGGGGGAATAAATCGAGCATTTTAGTCGGTGATCTGTTATTGACACTAGCATTTAGATGGCTCATAGAATGTGGAAATTTAAATATTCTCTCTATTTTATCTGGAGCATCACATTCACTTGTAAAGGGCGAAATAAAGCAGATGACAGCACGCTTTAACCCTCATACTATCTGGAAAAATTACTTTGATATTATTGGAGAAAAAACAGCATCTTTATTTTCTGCGTGCTGTGAAGCTGCATCTGTAATATCCGGTGCTACAAGCGATGAAACAGAGAAGCTAAAGAATTTTGGTTTTAACTTTGGTATAGCATTTCAAATAATTGATGACATGCTTGATTATACTGCTGACCAAAGTACTTCTGGAAAGCAAGTAGGGAAAGACTTTTTCGAGGGCAAGGTAACTTTACCTGCTATTATAGCATATGAAAAAGGCAATCCAGCGGAACAAAAATTTTGGGAAAAATGTTTTTCTTTAACTGAACACGATTTTGATCAAGCGTTATACTATATTAATCACCACAATGCCATTCAGCTTTCCATAGAAAAAGCAAGGCACTACGTTAACATGGCGCAAAATAACATCAGTACTTTTTCTGATTCCCCTTGTAAAACTGCTTTAATTGACTTTTTAAATGCGAGCGTAGAAAGACAAGCTTAGCTAGTTCTTGATATTTTCAGATTAATTGCTATATATTTATTAGGTTCTTAAGAGTAATGATATGTCAGATAGTAGTAAGGAAAAAAAGAAGAAGTTTACCGACATGGTAAATAAGCATAAAAGCGAAGATCAGCAAGATAGTAGTAAGCAAACTGATGATTTGAACGAAAGTCTCAATATGTTAAAAGAACGTGCAGCTCAGCTTGAGGATCATTTGCGCCGTGCTGTTGCGGATAATGAGAACGTTAAACGTATAATGCAGAAGCAAATCAGCGATGCAAGTGACTATGCAGTTACAAAATTTGCACGTGATATGATCGATTTGTGCGACAATTTAAGAAAAGTAATGGAAAATTTAAAAGATGATGACCTTGTGCATGAGGGAATCAAAGTAGCTCATCAGAAAATCATGAATGATCTCAAAAAACACGGGATAGAAGAAATAGACCCAATTGGAGAACCCTTTGATAGTAATTTACATCAAGCTGTTGTAGAGAGAGAAGATAATGAAAAAGAAGTTGGCACTATTGTAGAGGTCTTACAAACCGGTTATGCTATTAAAAGTAGGTTACTTCGCCCTGCAATGGTTATCATTTCCAAGAAATCTGCTGATTGTGAAGACAATTAACAAAATAAAATAATGTGTAATATTGTCTTTTCAGGCATTCAACCAAGTGGTGTACTACACTTAGGTAACTATATTGGTGCAATCAAACAGTGGATAGACTTACAGGATAAATATAAATCTCTTTTTTGTATTGTTGACCTGCATGCAATCACAGCCAATAAGCTTCCTGCAAGTGAATTAAAAAGTAATATTTTTAAAACAGCAGCAGCTTACATTGCGTGTGGAATAGATCCAGAAAAGTCCATTATTTTTAGTCAGTCCACAGTTAGCGGCCATGCCGAGCTGGGTTGGCTACTTGGGTGCTATACACCAGTTGGTTGGCTTAATCGTATGACTCAATTTAAAGATAAAGCTGGTAGCGATAAACAAAAAGCCTCTCTGGGGTTATATAGTTACCCAATACTTATGGCTGCAGATATATTGCTATATAAAGCTAAATACGTTCCTGTTGGTGATGATCAGAAACAGCATTTGGAACTAGCACGTGATATTGCATTAGCGTTCAACAATCACTACAAACTTGACCATTTCGTTATACCCGAAATCCTAGTTTTAGATCATGCATCAAGAATAATGAGCTTAAGAGATGGCACAAGCAAAATGAGCAAATCTGACCCTTCAGAATATTCATGCATTAACCTTGACGACACAGACGACTTAATCGTTAAAAAGATAGGAAAAGCAAAAACAGACTCAATACTAGGTTTTGATTTTGCTACTTTAGAATGCCGCCTGGCAATAAGTAACTTGATAAACATTTATTCAGCGCTAAGTAGCTTAGACGTAGATAAAGTATGTGAAGAGATGAACAAGCATGATATGAAACACTTTAAAAAAGAGTTGACTGATCTAATAATCAGTGTTACATCACCCATACGTGAGAAGATTAATGACCTCTTAAAAGACCAATTCTATTTACATGAAATATTAAAAAAAGGTACGGAAAAAGCAGCAGAGATTGCAAACCATAACATAAAAGAAGTTAAAAATATCATAGGTTTTATTTAACGCTAACTTGTACTACGTCGGACATTAGAGCTAAATATCTTACAGGGAAGGTGGCTTTGTTGCATGGCTACCATGAAAGGGTGTAATAGAAGGAACTTACGAGGCAAATTCGAAAATAGGCATGCCGATATTAGTAAATTTG
>NZ_JAAXCS010000134.1:0-3230 GCF_013309895.1 Wolbachia endosymbiont of Atemnus politus
GATATCGGTGGCTTTGATAAATTCTATGAAGAGTTTTCGAGTCATGGAGTGAGCTAATTTGGCAGTGGATGGGTATGGTTAGTGCTCGAAAAAGGAAAGCTCAAAATCACTAAAGCTCCAAATGCAGATTTACCATTAATTTATGGTCAAGTGCCATTGCCTACTATGGATGTTTGGGAGCACGCCTATTATTTAGATTGTCAAAATCGTAGAATTGACTATATAAAGGTTTTCCTTGATCATTTGATTAATTGGGATTTTGCAGAAGAGAATTTAAAAAAGAACACATAGGATGAGTACACCTGAGGTGACAAAACTAGATAACGGCCTGCGCATAATAACCGAGCAGGTGCGTGATGTTGATTCCGTAGCTTTGAATATACGAGGATGTGTCGGCAGTAGAGCTGAAAGTGCAAATCAAAATGGAATATCCCGCTTTCTAGATCACATGGCTTTCAAAGGGACGAAGACAAGAACTGCATTTTGAAATTGCAAAAGCTTTTGATGATATATGTGGGGTGTTCAATGCCTGCACCGGTAGGGAAAGCACCAGTTACTATGCAAAATTTCTCAAGAAGGATATAAAACCTGACATTGATATATTAATAGATATATTGATGAATTCCACGTTTCCAGAAGATGAATTGGAGCGTGAAAAGGGTGTTGTAACACAAGAGATCTTTCAAACCAACTATTCGCCAAGTGACATTATTTTCGACAAATATTTTGAAGCAGCTTATAAAGATCAACCATTTGGTAGGTCGATCTTAGGCACACAAAATACGGTAAAATCTTTTACTCGAGGAGATCTAGATAATTACATAAATGAGCATTACTTTGGTGAGAATACGATATTTGCTGTTGCTGGAAATGTTTAGCATGAAGAAGTTACTCAGTTAGCCAAAGACTTTCTTTCAAAGATTCATGCAAAAGAACTAAAAAATGCCAAAGTGCAAGTTATACTGGTGGTGAGGATCTGGAGCACCGTAAATTAGATCAAATTCATTTGCTAATAGGCTTTCCTAGTGTTTCTCGCTATGACGATAGATATCACGCATTTAAGGTGCTTGGCTCTATACTGGGAAGCGGAATGTCATCACGTCTATTCCAGGAAGTAAGGGAAAAGCAGGGCCTGGTTTACTCAGTCTATTCATTTAATTCTAGCTACACCGATGCAGGGATGCTCTCCATTTTTGCTGGTACAGATAGTGGCAACTTAGATAAGCTTTTAAAATCTATAACGACAAAGCTGAAGAAATTGTCTACGAATGATCTAAAGGAAGAAGAGGTAAATAGGGTAAAAGAGCGAATCAAGTCGAAAATCTTAATGTCACGTTGACTCTCTTGCTGAAGCTTTGGGACTCTACTACGGTAACTATGATAAATGTGTTAGTAAAAATGAACTAATAGAAAAAACTAGTGCGGTTACCGCCGCTGACATAAAAAAAAGCAGCAGAAGAATTATTATCTCAGCATGAAAAAAACACTTTAGCTGCAATTGGAGAAATTAAATGTTTGCCAAGCTACGATAAAGTGGTTTCTATGCTTAGAGTTGTTTAATGTATAATTGATATAGAAGAAATCGTAAGTGAAGGTTGCAGCATAGCATTTTGAAAAAAAAATTACTTGACAAGCTTCCACGGTTTCATTATTATAGTAGTAAGGGTGTTTTGAGCTCAATCTTTATCTTTAAGCCGGTAGGCTTCTCAATCAGTCAATTTATAAATGCTGTAATTTGGCTCCATCACAAATATTCAGCAAGTCTACCATAGATCTCAGTTTGTATATGGGACTACTTGATTCTCAAATCGCTACAAACTCAAATCACTTCAAATCTTTAATTTTAAGAGGTGTCATTATGTCAAATAACTTCAATTTCAAAGAATTTTTTCACTGCTATGAAAAAAATAGTACGTCAGATGATATACAACGGTATTGTATACTGTGGGGGGAAGGCAGTAATTGATGTAACAAGCAGCTGTAAAAAAACAGAAAGCTTGGTAGAAAAATGCAAAGCTATTTCTTGCTTATCAGACTTTATTCGAGATTTTGTATACACATGTATATTGGCTGATTGTGACCCGACATATGTAAACAAAATACGACCAATTTTAGAAAATCTTACCAAAAAATCAGAGTAAGTTTTTATACATACTTAATGAGATTTGCCCCTTTCACTGAAAAATCTTTTTATCTATTTATCTATAGCGTCTTCTATATCTTTAACTAACAGCTAATTTATTATGTCTACCTTCTGTTTTGCATCTTGATCATAATGTTCATCTCTGTGACCATAACCACTATAGCCATTCCTATAACTGCTACCATTTGATTTGATTTACTCTATTGCCCTTTCTGCCTATCCTCAGTATCTGTGTTATCTTTTCCTTTAAAGAAAACTTACAGCCCGTGCTAAGAGATAATTTATAGAGAAAATGCGGAGTAAGAAACGCTACTAATATTATAAAAGAAACTCTATAACCCAGGTCACTTCTGTTATCATAATACCACTTGCAATATTGAAACAAATGATCAAATGCACTTTTGAAAGAGCCACATTCCACAGCATACCAAAAGCCATTGCTGATAAACATGAGCATAATGCTGGATGTATAAAGGTACATCATGAGGAGAAACAGCTTTATAACTATATATTTCAAGCTGCCTAATATATAATTCAGTAACCTCAATTTATAGAAAAGTGATATAATTTCACACTCACTTCAATATGGCTGGGGTGGAAGGATTCGAGCCTTCGCGTGGTGGTATCAAAAACCGCTGCCTTACCACTTGGCTACCCCAATACTACTTACATCAATAACACCACTAACCCAATTAGTAAAAGATTTATTTGCTTTTATGGGTACTATTACAATAGCTGGCTGATCATAAGAATGCATTGCTTCGATTTCTTCTACAACTCTATCGACTTGATCGCTTCTGCTCTTCATAATTGCTACTACTTCACAACTACTATTAATTTCACGTTTCCATAAATACAGAGACTTCACTTCAGGAAATATATTTACACACACAATTAACTAATCGTTTAACAATTCTTCAGAAACAGCTTTAGCCTCTTCAAAATTTGAAAAAGTTGTATAAACTAAAACAAAACTATTCATTAGAATCTACATAAACGCAATGCTACTATACTCTACCGAGACTTATTCATCAAGAGAAAATAAAAGCCCTGTCATTGTAATTCAAAAGCAATTCCTGCCAGGGGT
>NZ_JAAXCS010000135.1:0-3143 GCF_013309895.1 Wolbachia endosymbiont of Atemnus politus
CTTTCTTTTATTATTTTATAACTTACTTTTTTAAAGTGTCAGATCAAGTCTAAACTATTACACATTAGTAGAATTAAACAAGTTTCTGATATTAGTTTTCAATTCTTCTGTCAGTTAATTCTTGTCTGTCAGATTAATTCTTGTCTTTTACAGTGTAGCTAGCTACAAGGTATAAAGCCTAATGAAGAAAGCTACGAACGCCAGTGAAAAACATAGCAATTTTATTCTCATTTGCAGCTGCTATCACATCTTGATCTTTTAGCGAGCCACCAGGCTGAATTATAGCTGTGATTTCATGTTTTGCACTTTCTACTATGCTATCTGAAAATGGGAAAAATGCATCTGAAGCAAGCACAGCACCTTTACACCTCTCTCCTGCCTTTTTCACTGCGATGTTCACACTGTCTATTCTGCTTGTTTGTCCTGCACCGATGCCAATAGCACACCCATCTTTTGCTATAACTATTGCGTTGGATTTTACGTGCTTGCATACTTTCCAGGCAAAAATAAGATCTTTCTTTTCTTTTTCCGTTGCGGTGTGCTCTGTTGCTTGGCTCATTTCTTCTGTTTTTATTGTGTGGTTATTATTTTCTTGCACTAAAAACCCACCGACAACGTTTTTGATTTGATATTTTGCATTTTGCTGAAGAGGTCTATGAATAATCACTCTTAGATTTTTCTTTTTTTGTAAAATTTTTAATGCTTCATTGTTTACTGATGGTGTTATCACTACTTCTAAAAATATCTCGCTTAATTTCTCCGCTAGCTTTAAATCTACCTCCCGATTTAAAGCTACTATACCGCCAAAACTACTCGCTTCATCACACGATAGGGCCTTTTCATATGCCTCCAAAGCGCTATTACCAATAGCAGTACCACATGGGTTATTGTGCTTGATTATCGCTGCTGTAGGTTCTTGAAACTCAGAAACTATGTTAAGCGCGGATTCTATATCTACTATATTATTATAACTCAACTCTTTTCCATGTATTTTTTCCAACGGGTATTTTGTAAATTGATTACTATAAAATGCAGCTTTTTGATGGGGATTTTCACCATACCTTAGCTCTTGTGCTTTGCGTCCATATAGAGCAAAAAACTCTGGTAACTCATTGCTTTGGGATGAAAACCAACTGTAAATATTGGAATCGTAATATGCAGTAAGAGCAAACGCTTTAGTTGCTAGATGTTTTCTATATTCTAGTGTTGTTTTATTATTATTTTTGATAACAATACAATGGAAAAAACCATCTAAGAATTTTACAAGGGCCCCTTGAATTTGAAACAAGAGTAGTTGTGGTAAAACGCAGGTACACCAAATAAAAAAAACGCAACTTCAGATAACGTTCTAAAAAGCCACTCTGGAATTTCATAAAAGACTATGAAGAAGTTGGCAGTTCTTTCACTTAACTAATATATACTATGAGTAATAACATAGTATATATATATACATTTTTGCCATCTTGCCAACTTACCCAAGTCAGCCATAGAAGAGGACTTTAGCCATGCCGTTAAGTTGGCAACTTTCTGCCATCTTGCCAACTTGCTATTTTCTTAAACTATTGATTTTCTTGTATTTTTATCAGTTTTAAGTTGGCAAGATGGCAAATTCTTGAGTCTGCCAACTTACCATCTTGCCCTATTATTTTGCCATCTTCTTTTATAGGATTATGTATAACCCAAATATCCGGATTTTCAACTGATAGTGGCGCTTCATAGCTTTAATAAAAATCAGCAAGGTTCTCATAGTTCAAAACATGCACCTTTAACGCAAGTTACAACGCAACTTGATATACCAGGGGCACTACTTGCAATTAATATATTGGCTATGAAGAAGACAGGTCAAAAATTGAATAAACCTCATCTACCTAAAAAAGTTCAAAAGGGAATGCTACATGCTGAAAGAGTCAGAGCTGAGGCTTTAGGAAGAAAAGTTGGAGGAAGAATTGAAGGTAATTTGTGGTTTAGCAAATAAGTAGAAAAGAGATGTTATTCTTGTAATTCCTTAATTTCATCTACCGAGAGGCCAGTAATTTCAGCGATAACATTTATAGAGACACCGGCCTTGAGTGAGTTTTTAGCCACAGCAACTTTAGCCTGTTTTTCGCCCTTCTCTTCACCGATTTGGATGCCGCGTTCTTCGCCGATAAGGATGCCTTCTTCCCTACCTTTAGCAGAAGCATCATCAAGACGTTGTTCCCAAATAGCAGCTTCTTTCTGTACACTCAATACTCTTTCTTCATATGCTGCTAGGTCCTCTTCTTCCCAACTAAACTTGTCTAACTCATCATATGCTAGCTTTATTATCGGAGATTTTTCTGCTATTTTTCTTAAATCTTCATCAGTTGTTTCTTCTGCATACTTGAAAAAAAAGCTCCATCTCTCTACTGTAGTCTCCAATTGATCCACTCTGTTTTTTGTAAATTTCGGCAACTCAATGAAGACAAATTGAAAATCTTTTAAATAATGTCCATTGGTTTTTATATCCCTTATATTATGAGTTGAAATATACTCAACCTCCGTAGGAAATAGCGTACTATTGGAAATAGCAATAAAGAATACTTTCTTAAAATCAATGTAATTGCCAGATTGTCTTGAGTAGGCTTTAGCAGCATAAAGTTGAGCGCGTTTTTCAAAGCCCTTGTCCCTAGCGAGCTGCATCTCCACAATATGTCTATTTCCGTATGAGTCCTTACATAAAACGTCAACGATACTTTGTTTATCAGAAGCAATTTCAGGATCCATAATGGTGCTGAGAAACTTAACGTCTTGGATTGTGTTAACACCAGTAAAGCCTAGGATGTCATTCAAAAAGTGGATAAGGATGTTCTTATTTTTTTCAGTGCCGAACACTCGTTTAAATGGTAGATCATATTTAGGATCAAGAAACTTCGAAAGAGCCATAAGAAATTAACTCATAAGACGTTAATAATTATACACAATTCTGAAGAAATATTCAAGTTTTTTATTTAAGTGCTTTAAGCTTCAAGAAAAAATATCTTTCACAGAAGAGCTTAGAATAGCATTTCATACTTTATATGTCCTTTTGGTCATCTTTTCACAACCATCCCTGTAAACCACCTTAAAAGCCCAGGAAATGAATCTACAAATTTAGCAGCTAAAAAACACCTATTTTTGGTGTG
>NZ_JAAXCS010000014.1:0-17856 GCF_013309895.1 Wolbachia endosymbiont of Atemnus politus
GATGAGGTGCAACACCTGCAACTTGCTTTTTGTTTAAAGAACCAAGTTCTGGTATAAGGCATAATAAACATTGAGAGGTTTTTCTACCTATTCCTGGAACTGTTTCAAGAATTTTTTGGCATCGTTGTAATTCAGGATTTTCATTGACTATTTTTTGTATAGCTTGGTCGAGATTTTTTACCTGATTGTTAAGGAACTCAATAGTTTGTTGACAACTTTCCTTGATGTAATCATTTTCAGGAGTTTTTAGCCTATTTTTTTCTTGAACAAGCATTTTTGTGATATCGTCACGACGTTGACAGAGTGCAAACAAGGTGGTTTGTTCTTTTGAGATAGGTACAAATAGCTGCAAATATCTACAACGCTCAAAACCATATTGGGCAAGCGCTTTTGCATCCAGATTGTCAGTCTTTGCCAAAGTTCCATGAGATAGAATGAAGTTTTTAACTTGACGAGTGTTAGCACGGTGTACAGCAATGTTTCTGTCAATAAGAAAATACAATAAGCCAAACCTCCTGTAGCTTCCAAGATTACCATGGAATTAGGTAGGATATCTGAAAATTTCTGGTAGAATTGCTTCCAACCAGCACAATTATTGTCAAATTTGACGACACCTTTTTGTTCATTAACTGCAGTAACAAATTCAAGTTTTCCGATATCAATGCCAATAAAATTTTGATAAGATGTAACCATAAAGAACCTCGAGAGTTTAAGTTAAAATTTAAGATTGTAAACGGGTGCATATGTATGTCCCAAACAACTATTCAAACGTCTCGAAGGATAGGCTTGAGTACCTTGATATCTACGTATGTGTAATACTACCGTTCACGGTCGCTCAAGCCTGCGATAACTACATTTTTATAGGTTATCTTCCTTCTTGCTTCTTTTATATCACATTCCCAACTTACAACCGTCTCGCCAGTCAACAAGAAAATTATAAAAATTGAATCTTATAAGCTGTATTGCGAAATCAAAAAATACTTCCAACTGTGTAGCGTTATACAAATTATAGTTAGTGTATATGTTGATAAGTATATTTCTGCTGTCTTGCATACATAAAGCCAATTTACTTATCAACATATACACTAACCAACTACATTAAATAAATTTGTATAAAATACTATTTTACATAAGATCTGATGGAAGCACTTTTTGATTTAAATCACTAGTCAATCTCCTAGCCCTGTAGTTTTTGATATGGTCAGGATTAAAAGCACTTTTGGATCTCAGAATACCGAAAATGATATGGAGTAGCTTACGCATTGCAGCGCTAACGATGGCCATATTATGTTTACCCTTTTCCTTTAATCTTTGGCAAAAGCTCATGATAATAGGATTGTGATTCTTAGCTACTATGGCGGGAAAGAAAAGTGCCTTGCATAATGTTCGCGAACCAACTTTACTTAATCTGGGCTTGGCATGTACAGATGAACCTGACGTTATGTTTCGTGGTATAACTCCTGCATATGCTGCCAATTGCCTGGCATCTCTAAAAGCCTTTATGTCAGGAACTTCAGCTAAAATAGCTATTGCTGATTCTTCTCCTATTCCTGAATAAAAGTTGAAAGTTTTCTAACAACTCTTTGTGTTGTTTTAGTAGTTCACGTATGGAATTTTTTATTGTTTCTATTTTTTGTTCTATGTTCATTGCAAGGTCTTCCCAGGCATTTGCAACTTCTTTAGGCAATCTCTCTTTTTTTTCTAGATGATTACTCATCAATGTCAATTCGTCTTTTAACGCAGCCGAGCAACGATAAAGATGTTTTAATTTTTTCATTTCAGGAGAAGGTGGTGTCCAACGGGAAAGTTCCTGTCTTTGGCAGCAATAATCTCTGCATCAATCTGGTCGTTCTTTTGTCGTACAAGCTTACTCCTCGCGTAAGATTTTATACAATAAGGATTTACAACACTAACAAAATGCCCAGCATTGTGCAGAAATTCAGCCAAAGCTTCGCTATAACAGCCAGTAGACTCCATGCAAGCTTTTACTTCTTCTACGTTATGTTTTTGTAGAAAGCTCAGTAGACCTTGAAACCCATTATCATCATTCTTAAAGCTCCTTTTCCTAGCTTCACGTTTTCCTTTTTTGCCTATGAATGAAAGAAAGACATCAAAACGTTCTTTTGAAATGTCTATGCCTAAAAAGTTGTTGATCATATATAACCCCATACGTTACTATTAAAATGAAAAGTAAGGCTTACCTTGTGAATACAGAATTAGAACCATTGAGGTCTTTCTATGATACCGTCCAGCCTATAACTTTTGAGGAGGGAGCTCTTATCTCCCAAACAGATTCTTGATCTTAGAAGGACTCCAGAGTTCTTCCTCCTCCATCTAATGCTTAAGCTTAAAACATTAGACGCTTTTTTCAAGATACAAGAAGGGCTATAGCTATACAATGAGCACATCAAGGTCTTTATGCCATCGAATTTTTGCAAAACTTTTGTCAATAGACTTCTTTCCAAATTGGTAGAGGTAGTGTAAGATAGCCAATTTAAAATAGTGAGATATAATGAAATAGAAGAGTTAGAAGCAGAAAAGTTTCGACGGTTAACAGGAGTAAAAAAGCAACATTTAAGCGAATGGTAGAGATTCTAGAAGAGGAAGATAGAAGAAAAAAAGCTAGAAGTGGCAGAACTTTGCGTAGAAGATAGGTTGCTTATGACACTGGAATATATAAGAGAATATCGAACGTATTTTCACATTGGACAGAGTTATTGCGTAAGTGAAAGTAACTGCTATAAAATAGTAAAATGGGTACTAGTAAAGCATTCAGATTTTGCATTACCAGGAAAAAAAGAGCTATTAAAGAGTAATGTAGAATATGAAGTTTTGGTGATAGATGGAACTGAGACGCCAGTAGAGAGGCCAAAAAAAGCAAAAACGCTTCTACTCTGGAAAGAAAAAAAGGCATACTATAAAAACGCAAATAGTAGCAGAAAAGAAAAGTAAAAAAGTCATATGTACATCCTTCTCCAATGGTAGAAAGCATGATTTCCGGATGTTTAAAGAATCAAAGGTTACCGAAGACTAAAATCTTAGCTGATTCTGGCTATAGAGGAATGCAAAAAATACACAAAAATGTTGAATTGCCATACAGGAGAACGAAAAAGAATCCGTTGAGTAAAGAACAAATAAAGGAGAACAGATCTCTTTCCAGCCAAAGGGTGATAATTGAAAACGTGATTGGCCTATTGAAGAGGTTTAAAATCATCTCGGACAGGTATAGAAACAGACGAAAACGTTTTGGTTTAAGATTTAATTTGATTGCTGCTATTCACAATTTTGAGCTCCTACTTGAATTTTGAAAGAAGTCTACTGACATTATTCTCTCCAAATTGAAAATATGTAACGTATCCTAATATAATTAAGAAATGGTTTATGCTCTGTTTGATAAATATGTTTTAAGGTACTTGCCTGTAACACTTTTGGGAGTTTTTGCAACTTCTTCTGGAGTTCCTGCAGCGACTACTTTTCCGCCTTTCATTCCACCCTCTGGACCAATGTCTATTATGTGATCTGCAGTTTTTATAACGTGCAAATTATGCTCGATAACTATAACAGTGTTTCCAAGATCGACTAATTTATGAAGTATCTTCAGTAAGTTATTCACATCTTCAAAATGTAATCCAGTTGTTGGCTCATCAAGAATATACAACGTTCTTCCGGTAAATCGCTTTGATAGCTCCTTGGATAGCTTTATTCGTTGTGCTTCACCTCCAGACAACGTTGTTGACGGCTGTCCGAGTTTTATATAGCCAAGCCCCACTTCCTGCAAAGAAACCAACTTTTCTTTTATCATTGGAAGATTTTCAAAAAAATCACAAGCTTGATCTATCGTCATATCAAGCACATCAGAAATTGATTTACCTTTGTAAGTAATCTCTAGTGTTTCTCGGTTATATCGTTGACCTTTACACTGCTCGCACTTTACATACACGTCCGGTAGAAAATGCATTTCTATCTTTAAATGTCCATCACCTTTACACGCTTCGCATCTTCCCCCCTTGGTATTAAATGAAAATCGACCTATGTTATAACCTCGTGCCTTTGACTCTGGGAGACCTGCAAACCAATTTCTTATATGAGTAAAGATACCGACATATGTCGCCGGATTTGATGCGGGAGTTCTGCCAATTGGTGACTGATCAACTTCTATAATTTTATCTATATACTCAAGGCCTTCTATTTTATCGCATTGGCCATACTTTGCAGATGAATGACATATCTTATGTGCTGAGTATTTATATAGTGTTTCTATAACTAAACTTGATTTTCCTCCTCCTGATATTCCAGTAACACAAATAAAATTCCCTATAGGAAATTCAACGTTTATATTTTTTAAGTTGTTCTCACATGCGTTAATTACCTTTATAAACTGAGTTGTTTGTTTTCTTTTTTCTGGAATTGAGATTTTTTTCTTTCCACTCAAATATTGCCCTGTTATGCTCTCTGGACTTTTCTGCACCCGATCTGGCGTTCCTTCTGCAACAATTTTTCCTCCATTTACACCGGCTCCAGGACCAATATCGATTATATAATCAGCAGCCATTATAGTGTCTTCGTCATGCTCAACAACAATCACAGTATTGCCCATATCTCTCAAGTTTTTAAGTGTGGCAATTAATCGATCATTATCACACTGATGAAGACCAATCGAGGGTTCGTCAAGCACATATAGCACTCCTGTTAAACCAGAGCCAATTTGTGAAGCAAGCCTGATCCTTTGGCTTTCACCGCCAGAGAGAGTGCTAGACTCACGGTCAAGCGTCAGATAATTCAACCCAACATTCTTTAAAAATGTCAGCCTCTTGCTTATTTCATTTAAGATTCTAATTGAGATTTGCTTCTGTTGCTCTGTAAGCTTGCTTGGCAAATTCTCAAACCATTTGAGGGATTCATCGATGCTAAACCTAGATATCTCACCTATGTGTTTCTCATCAATTTTTACTGTGAGTGCTTCTTTTCTCAATCTATAGCCAGTACATTCCTTACAGTGAGTGACAGAGCAATATCGCTCAATAAGTGTTTCATCATAATCCATCTGGCGTTCTAGAATACTGACCAAACCTTGAAATTTCATTTCTTTAGAACCAAAAAGTACTGCATCCTTCACTTTTTGATCTATGTTCTTCCATGGGACATCAAGGCTAAATTTGCAATCTTCAGCTAGTGATAGGATTGCATTTTTTAGAAATCCATAATTTGTATGCATTTGATGGAACATTGATCCCACTGGCTTTAAAGCACCTTCAGATATTGAAAGCGTTTCATCTGGCACTATCAGCTTTATATCAACACTTAGCCTCTTACCAAGCCCATTACATGATCCACATGCACCATAGGGGCTATTAAAAGAAAAAAATCTTGGTTCTATTTCTTCAAGAGTGAAGCCGGACTCCGGACATGCAAAATTCTCTGAGAAAGTTAAAATTTGACCATTTTGGTACTCGGAATTATGACTGTCAGGTAAGTTTATTATCTCTGCATACATTAAGCCGTGACCAAGCCTTAACGCTGATTCTATACTACTTGGCAGTCGATTTCCTATATCGTCTGATATTGACACCCTATCTGCAACCACAAAAATATCGTGTTTTTTGTTCTTATCAAGCTTAGGTAAGTCATCCATATCGTGTGTTTCGCCATCTATTTTTAGTCTTACATAACCTTGCCTTTTAATTTCCAATATCTCTTTGAGATGTTCTCCCTTTCTACCACGTACAATGGGAGCGAGGATATACACTTTAGTGTCCATAGGTAACGCCATTATAGTATCTACAATTTGAGACACAGTTTGTTTTGTTATTGGCAACCCAGTTGTAGGCGAGTAAGGAATCCCTATTCGTGCATATATTAAGCGTAGATAGTCATAAATTTCAGTAACAGTTCCAACCGTTGATCTTGGATTTTTTGAGACCGATTTCTGGTTGATTGATATTGCAGGGGAGAGGCCCGTAATCGATTCAACATCTGGTTTATCTTGAATGTTGAGAAATTGACTCGCGTAGGCTGATAGGCTTTCAACGTACCGGCGTTGACCTTCTGCATAAATCGTATCAAACGCAAAGCTAGATTTGCCAGAACCACTTTGTCCAGTTACAACGACTAGCTTATTTTTCGGTATATTGACTTCTATGCCTTGCAGATTATGTTCTCTTGCGCCCTTAACTCTAATGAAATCGTCCATACATCACGTATTTTTATAGTCTCAAAATACGTGAATTTATAGTAACTTTCTACTAGTTTTTTTAACCATTATGGAGAATTGTACGAATATAGACCTACAAAAAACCCAAGCAGCTAAAAACGGTATAAAAACTCCTTGACAACCCCCGCCAATCTTATTACCATGCTACTAAGGGTATTTCTAACTCAAAACTTGTTTTTGATCCGCGCGGATTCAATGACAAAAATTTAGTAAAAAACTTAGGGTATTTATTGGCGGATTATATAAATTATTGGGGCTACATGTCTTTTAAATTTTTTCACATGCAGCCAAAATCGCGCTTAAACTAAGCGTCAGCACATTATTACAGCGCCAAGTTACAGTATTAAAGGGTCAAAACTCGCTACTCGGGATTTCTTTGCCTTTTTTTTCGATTTGGTAAATTTCTTAATATTCGTAGCTAAAAGAACTAGGCAAGAAGGTGTCATTCCAGTGCTCCTATGATGTCATCCCAGTGCGTAACACTGGGATCTAGTTGAGCTATTTCAACAAAAAACTGCATTTTCTTACGAGACTTATTTACAAGCTGGATTCCAGTGTCAAGCACTGGAATGACACCCTAGGGGGCACTGGGATCCGGAAATTGCAATGTTCGTACAGTTATATGTTACGTGCTGGGATGACAGGAAAGAGGCTATTTGAATGACAGAGCAAGAAAATAATTGGTTTTTTATGACGCTACGGAGTGGCTTTGTTGCATCGCTACCTATGAAAGGCCAACTATACAAGTAACCTATTGAAAATCTTGTTTTTTTTGCAATCAATCTGATCAAATTTAAGAATAGTAATTTATTGTTTGTATTAATAAATTTAATTCTATTTAAAATAGCTAAAGCATTGAAATTCTTGAATTTTAGCTAGATTAGTGAATGGTAGTAAAATTTCTTTTATTCAAATTTAGGTACTCACTGACTGTCCTTACTATAAATGCTAGAATAATAAGCTACTGATATTCTCCATTTTTTTATCTTTAATCCGTCATAGATAGCGATGCAACAAAGCCCACTGGGATCCAGAAAAGTTTGCTTGTGGGCAAGCAAACTAGCATATTGTTAAAACACAACGGTTTCGATGAGATTGCAGGAAGGCTGGATTCCAGTGAAGTTTGTTGTACAACAATAAGCTAAGAAATAAATATGGTAGTCTATCATTGAATAATTTATTATAATTTTATTAGTTATTAATAGACAAAAACTTGGTAGACTACGAAGAGATATTCTTAAATAAAATTAAAGATATAAAAGAAGAAGGGCGCTACCGTGAATTTACACACTTTGCATCGCTGCCTGGCAGGCTTCCCTACATTATGGACTATGAAAGAAATAGAGAAGTTATCGTCTGGTGCAGTAATAACTACTTAGGAATGTCGCAAAATGAGAGTGTCATTGCCGCTATTCAGAATTCATCAGTTGGAGCTGGAGGCACAAGAAATATATCCGGTACAACAAAAGAGGTTGTCGAACTTGAACAGTCTCTAGCCTGTTTGCATAATAAGGAGGCTGCTTTAACTTTTGCTTGTGGCTACCTTGCCAACCAGACAACACTCAGCACTTTATTGTCTGTTATTCCTAATGTGGTAATCTTTTCAGATGAAAAAAATCATTCTTCGATGATAGAAGGTATAAAGTCAGGAAAAAGACCGAAACACATATTTAGACATAATGACGTTGATCACTTAGAACAGTTGTTAAAGTCTGTAGGCACAAAAACACCAAAGATAATAGCGCTTGAATCCGTATATTCAATGGATGGCGATATAGCACCGCTGAGAGAAGTATGCAGCTTGGCAGAGGAATATAATGCAATTACCTATTTGGATGAGGTACACGCAGTTGGTATGTATGGCCCACGCGGTGGTGGAATTGCTGAAAGAGAAAGTCTGATGGATAGAGTGACCGTTATTCAAGGTACATTATCAAAGGCTTTTGGAGTGATGGGTGGATATATAGCATCTTCAAAGAGCTTGATAGATGTAATAAGAAGTTCCGCTCCAGGATTTATTTTCACAACTGCTATGTCACCTGTTTTAGCAGCAGCAGCAAAAGCAAGCGTTGAGCATCTAAAATCAAGTAACATTGAAAGGGAAAAACAAAAACAAGTTGTTGCAAAGGTAAAAAACTCATTGAAAAATGCAGGAATTAATTTTATTCCAACAAAAACTCATATAATTCCAATAGTAATTGGCAATTCAGAATCATCCAAAAGGGCATCAAAATTATTATTTGATGAGCATGGAATATATGTTCAACATATAAATTACCCGACAGTTCCAAGAGGAACTGAACGCTTCCGTATTACCCCTACGCCTTATCACACCGATGAAATGATAGAGCATTTAACAGAGTCTCTTGCAAAAGTCTTTGAGAAGCTATCTATTCCTGTAGCTTAGCGTTTAATATCACCAGCAATGATTAACCCGTTATCTTCTATTAATCTTCCACCACTTTCTTGCAGAAAAAGTCTACCAAGCAAGGCTTTATATTTGTTAACTCCAGAGTAAACTATTCCACTGTATCTTCCTGCAGCAAGGTATGCAAAACCTAAAATTGCTGAACCGACGGAGCGTACATTATTATTGCCTGGTAGTAATTTATTTAACAAATTACCACTTATATCTATTAAACCTCCTTCACGACTTTTCATCCGCATTTTTGTGTGACGAGATCTAGAGTCTTCAAGAAAAGCACCCTTCTTCTCTTCTGCCCAAAAGGTTTCCCTAAGAGCAGGAGCATCAATTACAACTGCCACAACTTTGTTTTTATGAATGAGACAGACTGACACTGCGAAATAAACCATGCAACTGGAAAAATTCTCCCTGCTTTCTATAGGCATAATGAACCAGGTATAAGTGTCATCTTTTACTTCTTGATCAGTTTCATCTTCAAAAATAAAGCCATAGTCTCGTTTGTAGTCGTGTAAGCAATCGTATATGGTTTGTTTGGATCTTGAGTAAGTTTTGTTGATAAAGTCTGCTGACTTAACATTGGAAATTTGCAATTCGTTAAAATCGCGCATAAGTTGTTTAGAAGCATTGCGTACAGAATTAAGCATCACATTGATTCGTGGTGATGAGATAGACATTTTACTCTTTCACTCTTTCGTAATAGCTATCATCAGGAGTATATACTACAATTTTATCCTCTTCTTTTATAAATTGAGGCATGTTAACGCGCATTCCATTTTCTAAAATTGCAGGTTTATAAGAAGAAGTAACAGTCTGCCCTTTAATAACAGACTCCGTTTCTTTCACAGTTAACGTAACATAATCAGGCACATGCGCAGAGATTATTTTATCCTGATAAGATACCACCTTTACTTTCATGTTATCCTGTAGATAAATCTTTTTTTTTCCTAATAAGTCTAAATTTATAATAATCTGTTCGTAATTGCTTGGGTGCATTAGATGCACAATATCTTCTTCAGTGAAGAGATAAACATATTCCTCTTCATCTAGAATCGCCCTTCTGATTGTTGCATCAGAGCGAAATCTTTCATAGTGTTTTGCTCCAGTTTTGATGTTTTTCATTTCAACTTGTACATATGCACCACCTTTACCAGGTTGAGTATGCATAATACTCACAACCAAAAACAATCCGCCATTATGCTCCAACACTTGACCTGGCCTGATATCATTAGCTCTTTCTGCCATAATTACACTTTCAGTTTGACCTTATAATTATAAGTAGCTTTTGTGTAAATTCAAAGCCTTTGTTAACCAATAAATTCCGGCATACTTAGGACTATATACCTCTCCTTTGTGTTTATGTGCGGAAATATCTCTTTAGTAAAAAGTAGCATAATACTCTTTTTTGTACTGATGACTGAAATTTCCAATATATCTCCTGAACCGAAATTATGTATGGATTTTACATGGCCATATAATTCATTGTTCTCCAGCCTTACTTCCATATCTACAAGGTCATTTTGATAAAACTCATTCTCATCATTTAACTTCGGCATCTTGCTTCTTTCTATGTATAATTTCTTATTTCTTAAAAGCTCTGCTTCATTACGAGAATTTACTCCGCTTATTGTAGCTATTACTAAATTGTTTCCTATGACAGACACTGAGTCTATTTTATAACTCTCATCACCACTTATTAGCCTACCATACAAGGAGACATTCTCGGGCTTTTCAGTAAAAGTTTTTATTTTAACAGCTCCTTTAATTCCGTGAGAAGAGGTAACAATTCCGAGACACACTAAACTGTCGTTCATACTAACGTAAGTCAGAAGATTTCACAGATAAATACTGTTTGAGAATCTCAATGCCTTCATCAATCTCTTTTTCAGTGATGATTAACGGAGGCAAAATCCTTACAACGTTATCTGACGTTACTCCAACAGTGAGTAGCCCACGATGACTTAGCTCTTCTGCAAACTTTTGGTTATTCATTTTCACTTTTATTCCAAGCATTAATCCCTTTCCTCTTACTTCTTCTATCATTGGAAATTTACTTGCTAGGTCTTCTAATTTATTTTTTAAATACTTACCTCTAATTTCAACATTTTCCAAAAAGCCAGAGCTGAGTAATTCATCAAATACAGCATTACCTACTGAAGTTGCAAGCGGATTGCCGCCAAAAGTGGAACCGTGCATGCCAACTGCCATGTACTGAGCGACCTTTTTAATTGTAATACAAGCCCCTAGTGGAAAACCTCCTCCTATTCCTTTTGCAAGAGCGCATATGTCAGGTTCCACTCCTATATGTTCGTATGCAAACAATCTTCCCGTTCTACCAGTACCGCATTGTACGCAATCAAAAAATAGCAATATATCGTTTTCGTCACATAGTTTTCTTAGTTCCTTCATAAAGGTGTCATCCATTACTTTGATACCACCTTGCCCTTGTATTGGTTCTATCAATATAACGCCTATACCACCCGAAATTGCTTTCTTCACACTTTCAATATTGGACTTTATATTATCACACCAATCAATGTAGGGATTCAGCAATTCAGAAAATTTCTGCCTATCGTTTGTGGCACAAGTTAAAAAGGTCCTTCCATGGAATGCACCATGAAACGTTAAAATTCTATGGCGGTTTTTATTGCCTTTTCCATTTTGATAGGCCCTAGCAATCTTGAGCCCACACTCTACTGCTTCTGATCCAGAATTTGTGAAAAATACGGTATCAGCAAAGCTGTTGTTTATTAATTTTTCTGCGAAGTTGTTAGCAGCAGGTATATTATAGGTATTTGATATATGCCATAACTTTTCTCCTTGCGATTTAAGAGTACTAATTAGTCGCGAGTTGGCATGACCCAAGCTACTAACAGCTATTCCTGAGTGAAAATCTATGTAGCGCTTGCCATTAACATCATACAAATAAATACCTTTGCCATAAGAAAAATTTATATTAATAGGAGAATAAACTGGCAAGATAGGAGAAATTGTCATAAAAATATGATATGCTAAATTTTAATTAATAACATAAAAGTCGTTGTTTCACAATGAGAAGGATATGTATAAACTAATACTTTCTATATTAAAAAAAAATAGATACTCAAAAATTATTGCATTATTCTCATCAATTTTTGTGATTTTGTTTAGCGTGATATATTGTAATTACTCACTAAGAAATAATTTTCTTTCCTCTTACCGTGACTCAAGTATAGGCTTAAAAAGTGTACTGGAAAATAGCATAATAAAAAAATACCATTACTTACTAATAGAAAAGCATCATATTAAATACAAGAACTTTGATTATATAAACCAACTGGTAAGGTTGCGTGCTGAATTGTTACAATCAGTTAGCAAAGTGAAGAACTTGAGTTTAGTACTGTATGACCAAAATAGCAGAATAATATTCAGCCACTTTAACACTCAAGATCATGACTATGAACAGTTACTTACAAATGATGAAATTGATAAACTACTAAATAACCAAGAGATATTTTATACTGTAGGAAATAAACTAATTTCTATTTTTCCTATATTCCATGAAAGTGATACTAAGCCGTCGTTTTTTTTTAAGATTATTCAAAACCATAACAACTCCTATGTTATGGTTTATAGCCTATTTTTAACGTTTGTAGGCTTACTATTAGTAATTTTAATATTAATAATGCTTTATTTGCACTTTTCCAATACTCAAATGCTGGCTAAGCAACATAAAACTAATATTGAATTACAACAGATGAAAGAGGCATTAGAGCAAGAAAACGCAAATAAGCTAAAGTTTTTTGCAAGCGTTACACATGAGCTACGTACACCTCTTAATGCTATTATTGGATTCGCAGAGTTGATCAAAAATGAAACTTTAGGTTCGATGGATCACTCTCAATACAAGGAGTATGCAGACGATATATATAATGCAGGAACACATTTACTTGCTTTAATTAACGATGTGCTAGATTTTTCAAAAGCTGAATCAAGCAGTTTAACAGTAGAAAAAGTGAAGTTTAACCTGAATAAAATAATAGATTCGTGTTTAAATATGCTATCACCTAAATTAAAAGAAACAGGAATTAGTTTAAAGAAAGAGATGCCTGATAAACAATTATTGGTTATTGCGGATCCCAAAAGAATGAAACAAATTATAATAAATTTATTATCAAATTCGATCAAATTTACTCCCAAAGATGGCTTAATAAGAATGGTAATTAAAGAGAAGATAGAAAAAAACTTACTAACTATTGAATTTCATGACAACGGAATAGGAATAATGCAGCAGGACATATATAAAGTTATGTCCGTTTTCGGCCAAGCAGATTCAGGATATAGAAACGAAGGCACAGGTATTGGACTACCACTTAGCAAAAAATTAGTAGAGTTAATGGGTGGAACTTTTGATATTAAAAGTGAAGCAAAACTTGGTACTACGATAACGTTAAACTTCTTTTACGAAGAGCAAACATGTGAAGATTTGATTGATTTTTAACTAGAGTTCGTGAATATAATATACTACTATAAGTGTCATTAACGGAGCGAGGTATGGAATTAGCAGTAAGAAATAATGCACCTGATTTTAGCTTACCAACAGATTCTAGTGAAAATTTATCACTGAGTGATTTTTTTGATAAAAAAAATGTAGTTCTTTATTTCTATCCTAAAGATGATACTCCGGGTTGTACAATGGAGGCAAAAGATTTTAGAGATAAAATAAATGATTTTTTTTCTCTTGATACAGTGATAGTTGGTGTATCAAGAGATAGTATTAAGTGTCATGCCAACTTTAAAGCAAAATATTCCCTGCCATTTTATTTAGTTTCTGATGAAAATGCCGAAATATTGGAAAAGTATGGTGTTTGGGTAGAAAAGAGCATGTTTGGTAAAAAGTATATGGGAATAGAACGTACTACTTTTTTAATAGATAAAAAAGGCAAAATAGTGAAAATTTGGAAAAACGTAAAAGTTAGCGGACATGTTGACAAAGTTCTAGAGGAAGTAAGAGGAATATAAAAAAAACTATTTAGGCTAATGGCTGCCCATTGCTACATAAAAAAGTTAAAATTACACAATTTTCGTAACCATTCAAGTTTTGAACTGGATTTGGGTGACAATCCAGTTGTAATAACTGGTAAAAATGGTATTGGCAAAACCAATATACTTGAAGCAATTTCGTTTCTTGCTAAAAGCAATGGAATAACAAAAGCAAAAGCCAGTGAGATGCAAAATAGATTCAACAATGAAGACTGGGCAGTACACTACGGGTTTTTTAATGGAACAGATTTTAACCCAATTGGTATAGCAAAGAATTTTAATAAGAAATTGATACAAATTGATGGGAAAACACAATCAAGTTATTCATCTCTTTACCGAATATCCAACGTAATATGGCTAGTTCCACAAATGGATTATATTCTTCTTAATTCTCCAAGCGATAGACTAAAACTTTTAGACCGTATAGTTTCACTATTTGAAGAAAATTACATTTATTGCTATATGAGATATAGGAAAGCTAAAAACGAGCGAAGTAAACTACTCAGGGAAAATATTTTGGATGAAAATTGGCTATCCAGCCTTGAAAATGTCATGGCTGTTAATGCAGTCAACATATTACGTATGCGACTATCTGTTTTAAAAACACTACAAGATACAATTGATAGCTACTCCACTGAGTTTTTTCCAAAAGCGAGTTTGAAATTCAACAGCCAGCTAGCTTTGAACGATACTGCAGAATATTTTCAAAGCCACCTAAAGAAAAATAGAGAAAAAGACTCGTTAACTGGCAGAGTAACCTTTTGTGTAAATAACGATAAATTTCAGGTTTTTTGTCAAAAAAGGGACATATCTGTAAATCTATGCTCTACTGGAGAACAAAAGTTATTGCTGCTTTCTGTTATTTTATCCAGTGTAAAAGCAAGATGTATTCACCACAATAAGGCACCACTTCTTCTGCTTGACGATATAATGTCTCATCTAGACAAGCATTACAGGAAAGTGTTAATAGAAGAAATGTTAAATATTCAATGCCAAACCTGGATAACTGATGTGGATCGAAATAGTTTTGATAATTATATTGATTATTTTAAATTAATTGAATTATAGGTTCTTGCATAACAAACTTTTGTTGGCAATAGTAGCATTAAACAAGACTCTAATATTGGTCTTCAATTCTTCTGTCAGTTAACTTCTTGTCTGTCAGATTAAATCTTGTCTTTTACACCTAACACGCGTCTCAGTGATTATAATATCCAATTTTTGATCGTGTTCCTCTACTGGTAAATTTTTACAATACTGTTTCTCGTAAGCTACACCTATAAATATTTTTCCAAGCGGTCGCAATTCTTTTGTTACAGCATCATACCATCCACCACCAAAACCCAATCTATTAAAATGATCATCAAAAGCAATAACAGGAGTGATGATTGTATCAGGGATTATGTTGTTTTCATCTGTTTTGCTCCATTCCTTAAATTTTAGTGGCTTATTTTCATCAGGAATTGCTACTTTATAACCTAAATTGAGCAAATTATACATCAAAGGTATAACATTTATCTCTCCATCAATTGGAATGTAAGCCGCAATTGTTTTACCTTTAATGTGACTTAAGTTCTGATTAAAGAGATTAACAAGAGAATTTGCTGCATAACCGGAATAATCCTTATCAATATTTTTTCTTATAGCCCTATATTGCTCTCTTATTTCCTTTTTTTGTTGTTTAATATCTTTGGACATGATCTATCCACTTTGCAGTGAGTTTTTCTTGTAAACTATTTTGCCTCAAACGCTCACTTAAAAAATCAAAGTCAACAAACTCCATATCCTGGTCTTGATTACTGCAACTATAAACATAACTCTCTTCTCCCGTTTTCGTATTTATATGTCGCTGCACGCACTGAGCGCAGATTTCTTTCATCATACACTGCATAGGAGAGTTGACCGATGATATTGCTACGTGATCCGATTTCAGATATGGCTTTAAAACCGTTTTTCTTGCTTCGTTTACAGCCTTCATCATTTTATCAGAACCAATAGTAATGATTTTATCTATAGCGTCTAAATTAATCATGATATCACCTAATACTCCCTGTTGATAAGAGATTATTGCATCAACTATATTACCGTGGAAGGATCGGTCTTGATCTCTGCTTGTTTCTATCAACCCTTCTTCACATGCCCAGACTACTGCACTTGATGCATGCTCTATCAATATTCGTTTAAATATATCATTTAATTTCCTATAGCCAGCAAAGTATAAAACCTTATTATTATTTTCAAGGCATGCTTTTCCTATTGAAAACAATACTGCATTTCCAACTCCGCCACCAATTAGCATTATATTTTTCATGTTTTTGTTCTACATGCATGCGATACGGAAAAGGGGGGATTCGAACCCCCGACATATTTTCATATGTGCACGCTTTCCAAGCGTGTGCTTTAGACCACTCAGCCACCTTTCCACATATTACTATAGGATATTGAAAGTTGTGCTGCTAGGCAAGTTTAAACCAGGTATATAGGGTTCACCACGAAAATTTACAGTATTGTTGAATTTGTTTTTGCACATTGAAAATGTTTTATCACAACCTGCGAGTATCGAATATTTATCTCCAGCAAAAATTTGGTATGGAGGCGAAGTAAATAGTGTCACTACTTTATTTTTGTATTCCTTCACTACACCTTCAAATGCTGCTGAATCAAAGAATTTCACTACTCCGTGCTTATAATATCCATCAATTTCAGTCAAATTAGTGTCTTCAAATCTTCTTTCGTCTATCACTTTAGTAACCGTACTTATTTTACTAAACTTTTTAGCATCGGCTTTACATCTATCATCGCAAAATTGTGCTCTGCATGCAGGGGAATATAATTCTGCCATGTTCCTCTCAAGCTTTGCCGCAAGTCCTCTGATTTCAACGACAAACCTCCCACTATTTAACGTTACTTTACCAAAAGTTCCAAAGTGCAAATTCATCGTTCCCTGGCTCAAATCCTTGTAATTTACAAGAAATATCTCGACATTTGCGAAGTCGTACTTTCCTGATAAAACATCTTCTTCTTTAATATCATCACTATTTAATATCCCTTCGATTTCCAGATTATCAGTTTTTAAATTGCTGTTTAATATTATACTACTGGCTGTAAATCCACTTGAAGATTTATAGAGTATATTATCAATGCTCAAATTCTCATCATAATCAGTGAATCCCATTACTTTTCCATCAATAAGCGTTAATTTCCAACACATAGCAATGGTAAGTAACTCTCCAGCTAAATAGTTTTTTAATGTGGTTTGCATAGTTGCCTCCTATTTTTTGTATGAATGTTTGTTTTTCTTAGGTAATTCACATAGTAAATGGTGTCATTCCAGTGCGTGACACTGGAATCCAGTAATTTAAATTGGACACTAAGTTGGTGAGCATAAAAATGTTATATAAAAACATAACGTTTTTAATGGAAAGGCTGGATTCCAGTGTCACGCACTGGAATGACACCCTGTGGTTACTTAATTAAACACTGAACACGAATAGACAAGATACACACCACAACCGTGGTGTGTATTATTAGCCAATTAGAAAGAAAACTTCACGCCAGTGAGGAAGAGAACCCCTTTGTTAGAAGGTGCTACTTCGTTACTATCCTTTTTTATAATCTTATAATTGTCAGCTTGCTTCTCATCAGTCATAAAGTAATGAAGGGCTGCATAAGGAACAAATTTACTCTTACTGCAAGCAGGAGAGAGATCATACTGAACACCAAGTGCAACGTCATGAAGCTTATCCCCATCACTCATTTTACTACCGAAGTATGTCAAGCTTGTGTAGAAGCTCTCATACTGATAACCAGCACCTGCAGTCCAGTACATGGTATTATTACTCTTGTCACCGAATTGATCTTCTATTCCTTTCGTTCTTTTTCCATCAGGAAGTTTCTCATATTTTGGTTTACCATTAACATCTTTTAGTTCTTCAATAACCTTTGGTTGACCAGATTTACCCAAGTATGCAAAAGACGCAGCAAGTTTTATTCCTTGATCTTCGTTGATCTTATAGTCAGCGCTTACGCCAAAGTTAACGCCCATTAGGTCATTGTATTCCACAAATTCCTTATAGGCATATTTGATATCATCTGGTTTCTTCGCTTTACCACATTCACCAACTACAGAAGTTTTAACTTTTAGCTGACTAAAGTCATACTCATATGACGCACCAGCACTTATTATATGCTCATAGTCTGG
>NZ_JAAXCS010000136.1:0-3131 GCF_013309895.1 Wolbachia endosymbiont of Atemnus politus
AAAATACCCTTAATGACATGGTAATAAGATTGACGGGGATTGTCAAGGAATTTCTTTGTTTCCATTACTGCAACTAAAACTCGCACCTAAAAAGGTGCGAAGTAGGAGGCTATTTATGTCCAATAGCTACATGTTATTAAGCTAATAAAAGATTTGCAAATGTTTTTTAATTAACTATGGAAAAAAATTCATCTGCGTAAGAATTTTTCATGGCATTCAATGTATTATAGTCTGTAAAATCTAATTTTATTGGTGTAATAGTGATCAATCCCTCCTTGATTTTGCCTACACTACCGCTACCTGAGTGCTCTCGAGACCAATTTAAACTTAAAGAACCACTCGAATTTTCAGTAATAGTTAAGTCTACATCAATGTCATATTCACCTTGCTCAGCAAATTCTACTCCTCTCACTTTTTCTGTAGCAGGAAAATTTACACTCATCGCTATATTTTTAGGCCAGCCAACCTCAACTAGTTTAGCAATAACCTTTGGTGCAAAAACCTCTGTATTGTGCCAGTTTATTTCCTTACGATATAACTGTTCCTTGTGATATAACTGGCTTAGCGCAATAGAAGGTATGGATCTCGCAGCTCCTTCCATTACAGCGCCAATTGTTCCTGAATAACACACGTCGTTCCCAACGTTTGACCCAATATTTACTCCAGATAATATTAAGTCTGGCTTTTTATTCATAACCTTATTTAGCGCAATAATAACACAGTCTGCAGGGGTACCAGACATACTAAATTCTTTTTCACCATGCTGATTTATTGTGATAGGCTGCTTCACTGGAAAATCAAGAGATCTTGCTGCTCCACTCCTATCAGTATCTGGTGCTACCACCCATATTTCTGATGCAAAATTTTGTGCAATCTCTTTAAGTAATTTTATTCCTTCACTTTCAAAGCCATCATCATTTGTTATTAGTATTATCATATAAAATTCTATATAGTTCCAAAGTTATGATAAGTAATTCCGGTCACTGATTGCAAACAAATATATCGCTATTAAGTCGTGCAACTATCTACGGCTTCTGTTGCCTGACGTTATCGAACTCATGAAATTCATAGCTTGACGAAAAAACTAATCTGCCCCCATATTTGTGCACTAGTTTCAGTATTTGGAGATAATTGTATATGACCAATTTAGAAAATTTGAAACGAGAACTTGCCGAATTGCAAATGCAGATAAATCATCATGATGTCTTATATCACAAAAAAAATAAGCCGGAAATCACTGATGCTGAATATGATGAGCTGAAGCGAAAGGTAGCTGAAATAGAAGCACAACTTCCAGAAATTGATGTAACACAAAATGGCGTTGGTGCTGCACCTGATGAGAGATTTTCCAAGGTGGAACATCAGGAACCTATGCTTTCCCTTGAAAATGCTTATGATGAGGAAAGTGTAGAGAGATTTTTATCTAAGATAAAGAGGTTTTTAATTGAGGATGAAATAGAGATATTATGTGAACCAAAAATTGATGGGTTGTCGTTTTCTGCAATTTACGAGGATGGAAGATTTGTTAGAGCCGCAACTCGAGGTGATGGTTTTGTAGGAGAAGATGTCACTCACAATGTTGAAACAATAAAAGGTTTTCCTAGAGTTTTACCTGGTGTAAAAGGCAGATTAGAAGTAAGAGGTGAAATATATATCAGTAACAGCGACTTTTTAAAGTTAAATGAAAACAATGAGTTTGCCAATCCTCGAAATGCAGCTGCTGGTTCTCTAAAGCAACTAGATGCAAGCGTTACGGCAAGTAGACCACTTAGATATTTTGCTTATTCTTTGATTGGTGGAACGGAGAAAACCCAGAGTGAAGTACTAGAGAGACTTGAGGCACTTGGTTTTTGTGTAAATGAACATCGGTCCTTAACAAGCAGTTTGGATGGAATGCTGAAGTTCTATAACGAAGTCTATAACTGTCGCTATAACTTGGATTATGATATCGATGGAATAGTCTATAAAGTAAATGATCTGGTGCTGCAAAATCGTCTGGGAAGTACTCACAAAGCACCGCGCTCAGCGCTTGCATACAAATTTTCTGCAGTTTATGCAAAGACAAAGTTAAATAAGATATTTATACAGGTGGGTAGAACGGGAGTTTTAACTCCAGTTGCAGATTTAGTTCCAGTCAATATTGGTGGAGTGCTAGTTAGTAGGTCAAGCCTGCATAACCAAGATGAGATAAAACGTAAAGACATAAGAGAAGGAGATATTGTAACAATCAAAAGGGCAGGAGACGTGATTCCTCAAATTGTTAGAGTAGATGAAGGTTCTCGTCATGCAGATGCACCTGAGTTTGTATTTCCTGAAGTATGTCCTGAATGTGGTAGTGAAGTACAAATTGATGGGGTGGCAGTAAGGTGCTCTGAGGAGTTTGTCTGCAGAGCACAAATAATAGAGAAGCTGAAGCATTTTGTATCGAAAGACGCATTTGATATTGTTGGCCTTGGTGAAAAGCAGATAAAGTTTTTTTATGACCTTGATTTGGTAAAGCAAATCCCAGATATTTTTACCTTGGGAGAAAAATTAAATGAATTTAATCTGGAAGAACAGTCTGGCTGGGGCGAGAAATCAATAACTAATTTATTAAATGCTATACAAAGCAGAAAGGTAATAACTCTAGATAGGTTTATATTCTCTTTGGGTATTAGATTTATTGGCCAAGTTGCAGCAGCATTGCTTGCAAATTATTATGTCTCTTATGATAACTGGTATAGCTTGATGATCAAACTGTTATCAGATGATGCTGAGATAGTGCTAAGACTGAAATGACCCAAATTTTCTGCATTTTTGCTCAAATGCAGATTTTGATATTGAATTGATATGCTAAAATTGATATTGAGCCGAACTTGAAGCTGGAGCCAGCTCCCCACCCCTCTGGACAAAACTGCTAAATGTTGAAGCAAAAACACACATTGTGTTTAGAATATTTTAATGCATCATAAAAAATCTTCAAATATACTCTGGAAGAAAATAATAAAACAATAAAAATTGATAAAGTATTATTTATCTCAACATGAAGAAAATACTTTTTTTTAGTCCATAAAATTCAATTTTAGTAACAAATAAAAAGTAGCTGCTTGGGTTACTAAGAATTCAAATAATTATAGAACCAAAGTGAAAAA
>NZ_JAAXCS010000137.1:0-3099 GCF_013309895.1 Wolbachia endosymbiont of Atemnus politus
GCTGCTATTCACAATTTTGAGCTCCTACTTGAATTTTGAAAGAAGTCTAATGAATTATGTAACCTTTACAGACCCTTCTGGTCGTTCGTGCAGCTGTAGCCGCAGATTATAACAAACGCAGTAGCGTAATCTCCATCGTCACTTAGAGAAAGATGAATCTTTAAGATAAAATCCTTTTTTACAGCAATATATGGCTTTCCTCTTACATCACTGTATATTTCTATACCTTTCATTGTAATACCCCGACCACTGCCTAGTGCTTTAACAAAAGCCTCCTTTGCCGCGAAGCGTTTAGCAAAATACCTTGCTTGCATTTCTTGGCTGTTGTACTTTCTGCTTATTTCTATCTCCTGCTCAGTGTAGATTCTATTGAGGAATCTTTCCCCATACTTCTGCAGTATTCCCAATATTCTTGGTATATATACTATGTCAGTACCGATACCACGTATCATTTTGCGCTAAAACGACTTATTGCTTCCTCAATCTGCATTTCTTCTACCTTTCCAGTTGCCCTATTCTTTATTTCAACTATGTTTTCACTTACCGCTTTCTTTCCAACAATTATTTGCCACGGCAAGCCTATTAGATCCATCCCAGCAAATTTCACCCCTACGCTCCCTTCCGTATCATCATAAAGCACTTCATCGCTTTTCAGAGCATTGTATATTTTGTTTGCAATCTCCACACATTCGCCAGTTTTTGTTTGTAGATTGATTAAACCGATTCTGAAAGGAGCCACCGCTTCTGGCCAAATAATTCCTTTATCATCATGAAAAGCTTCTATTATCGCACCAACAAGCCTTGAAACCCCAATGCCATACGAACCCATATGTATATTGACATTTTTTCCATCTTGAGAGGTAACACTTGCCTTCATAGGCTTTGAATATTTATCGCCAAAATAAAAAATATGCCCTATTTCAATACCCTTACTAACATTTAACTGTTCTTGCAGTATAGGACAACTTTTAGGGTCATGCATATCGTCTGCAACTGCATATATGCTCTTCAGACTTTCAATATCTTCACTCTCTAGTAGTTCAGAAAATTTATTGTCATAATATAAGGTGCTCTCACCGGTGCTTGCCAATATATGAAATTCATGACTTAAATTTCCTCCAATTGGCCCCGTATCAGCTCGAACTCCAATTGGAGTAAGTCCCATGCGTTTGAAGATTTTTATGTAAGTTTTATACATCAAATTATATGAATTCAGTGCGCCTTCGTAATCTACATCAAAACTATATGCATCCTTCATCAGAAATTCCCTGCCTCTCATAACTCCATAACGAGGTCTTACTTCGTCACGAAACTTCCATTGAATTTGATATAAACAAAGTGGCAAATCTTTGTAACTTTTTACCACATCTCTAATTAAATCAATTGCCACCTCCTCGTGCGTTGGACCGAAAAGCATATCTTCCTCATGCCTATCCCTTATGCGTAGCATTTCCTTACCGTAATCATCATAGCGTCCTGATTCTCGCCAAAGATTTGCTGGTTGCACACAAGGCATTAATGCTTCAATTGCAACAGATTTATCCATTTCATCTCTGATAATGTTTTCAATATTTTTAAGCACTAAGAGACCAAGTGGTAACCACGTATAGATGCCAGATGCTATCTGCTTTATTAAACCTGCACGCAAAGAATATTGATGGGAGATAATCTTAACATGGGCAGGCTTTTCCTTTAAAGTTGGCAGATAATATTTGGATAAACGCATATAATAGACCTGATTGTAATGAGTAATCTTAATACAATCAGACCTGTAGGTAAACTTATTTTGAAAAAGAAGGGAAGTGAGTGGTACTTTCCTTAACGTACTAATACCGATCCCCTCTTAAATTTAGTATCCGCTCCATCAAACATGCCACGAAGTTTCTTAAAAGGAAGAGTAGATGGGTCTTGCATCTCACTACCCGCTGGACTCGCATCACACTCTTTTTTTACAGGAGGAGTTTTAGGTCTCCTTTGCAAATTAGCAGGCTTAGATGGTAATGGTGGCTTCTCTACCTTTGATGTAGATGGTTCAGATTTATCGGATCTATAACCACTTTCGGGAGTGCTTGTTCCTTTTTTATTGTCTGATTGGGAATTTGAAGGCGTAGATTTTTTCCTGCTTTTTGTCAGCACCTTCTTTTTCTGCTCTATCTCTTTCTGTTTGTCTTTGCTTTCATCTGTAGTCCAACCTGAATCGCTAATAGAATCAGAATGCTCACTTTCACTATCTGAGAATTCAATGTCTATTCTCCTTGCAAGAATAGAAGCTATATCAGGCTTTGTTTCTGGAGTACTCTTCTCAGGGCTTTGTTGATTTTTATTAACTGGTTTCAATTTAAAACCTCCTCTTATTTCTGCAAATAAAGCATTTTTGGAATCTGTTTGCTCACCTTCACTATTCTTTTCTCGTTTTTCCCTATTTTGTTTTAATTTTTCATCGCGTGCTTTTTTCTGTTCTTTGCTCACACCTGCCTTACCGCCAGCTTTTTTTATACTATTAAGTAAATCATTACTACCCTGTTGAGTTGATGAATTTTGAGGAGGAGGAGGTGGTGGTGGTACACTTGCACTTGGTTGTGCACCAAGCGTTACTGGAGGCGGTGTAGGAGTAGGCATACTTAATTGATTTCCCAGATCAGTACTATTTTTATTCACTTGTTTTTGAGATGCAGTACGTTGTTGATTGCCGGGTTCTTTTCCAATTGGCTTATTTGCCAGATTAGTACAATTTTCACACACAAATTTTTGTGGTTCTTGAAATGCAGAATATGGTTGGTTACTTGATTGATCAAGTTGTTTAATTGATTCACTTTTCAGACTTTTACGTACTAGTTCTTCTGCTAGCCCTTTTGTTGGTTCTTTTTCACCAAGATCTTCTTCTTTCTTATTACCAATTCTAGAAACGGCAAGTTTAACAAGATATGCTACTGAAGCCAGTGCAACAACTGTAGAAACAGCAAAAATTGCTAAAGGAACTGCTGCAATTGCGCCAGAACCAGAAATTACTGTAATAACATAAGGAAGATATTGACCAGCTATGAAACTCAATATAGATGATGATAAAACAGCAATTAAAGGACCAATATTAGATGTGCG
>NZ_JAAXCS010000138.1:0-3033 GCF_013309895.1 Wolbachia endosymbiont of Atemnus politus
TTGACAATTTAAAAGCGTAGTGAAGTTGAAAAATATGTAGATAAAAGAGCAGAAGAAGTTAAAAACGAGGTTGTAACATATATAGTATACAAGGTGTTAAATAATATGGTGGGTAATAAACCGCTAACTGCACCAAAAGTGACCAAACCTGACCAAGTTGATGATAGCTCAACGCAAAATCAAAAAGTTATCAAAGCTCTATTTATAGGGAAAATACTTGTATGGGATCGCTCAAAGAGTGGCCAGAAATACGAAATTAGAGTTGAAGGAGTGGAAAGGTTTGTAGACAACAAAACTGGAAAAGTGATCGAAGCTAAGTCTCTATCCACGGCATGCATAGCATTGGTTGGTGATAGTGGTTGGGACGAACTTAAAGTATGTCTTGTCCCTGAAAAAGAACCGAGAAAGTTGAGCTATTACCGTGCAAAATTTCTGTCAGCTCAAAAGTAGATTATTTAAGCAATATGTTAAGCTTTTAAAGAGGTCTTAGTTTACTTACTCCATTATTTTCTTTATTATCGGGGATCAAGGTATTGTTTTAAATGATATGGAGGAATAGGTTGTCAGCAATTGCTATTATTGATTTTGGTTCACAGTTTACACAGCTTATCGCAAGACAAGTCAGAGAAATGGGCGTTTATTGTGAGATATTTCCAAGCAACATCAATTTTAAAATAGTATCAAAATTCAATGGATTCATTTTCTCTGGAGGACCACACTCTGTAAGTGATAGTTGTTCTGAAGCAAGTGAAGTAGCGCATGAGATTATAAAAATTAACGAGGCAACAAACGTTCCTATACTTGGAATATGCTATGGGCAGCAACTCATTTGTCATTATTTTGGGGCAAAGGTAAGAAAAGAATTCAACCAGGAATTTGGCAAAACTAAGATCAAGATACTAAAAGAATCTCCCATTATAAAGGATACATGGGACGTTAATTCTGAAGTGGATGTGTTGATGAATCATGCAGACAGTGTTGAAACTATACCGCAAGGATTTACTGTTATTGCATCAGGTGTGATAAATCAAACAATTGCAATAATTGTCAACGAACAACGTAAGATATACTGTACTCAGTTCCATCCTGAAGTTAAACCTACAACAAATGGTAGTAAGTTGCTCTCTAACTTCTTGGATATTGTAGGTTGTGAAAGAGACTGGACAATGAAGTCGCTTATTGAGAAGCAGAAGGAAAAAATCAAGAATTTAGTAGGAGAGAAAGAAGTAATTGCTGCGGTAAGTGGTGGAGTTGATTCAAGTGTTGCAGTGGCTCTCACACATAAAGCTATAGGAGAACAATTGAACTGTATTTTTATCGATACTGGGTTGTTACGCAAGAACCAGACCATCACTATGTTGAAAGAGATTCCGATAAACTACGTTGATAAATCAAATTTATTTTTGAGTAGGTTGAAGGGAATAATTGATCCGGAAGAAAAGCGAAAAATTATCGGTAACACTTTCATTGAAGTGTTTGAAGAAGAAGCAAAAAAAATAGGGGATGTGGATTTTTTAATGCAAGGCACCATCTATTCCGATGTAGTTGAATCAGGACATGCTTCAGGGAATGCCAGTACAATTAAATCTCATCATAATGTTGGTGGATTGCCAGAAAAAATGAACCTAAAGCTGGTGGAACCTTTGCGCTACCTCTTTAAAGATGAGGTGAGAATGCTTGGAAAAGAAATTGGTCTTTCAGACGAGATAATATTTCAACATCCGTTTCCTGGACCTGGACTTGCAGTGAGGATCATAGGTGAAATCGATGAAGAAAAGGTGCAAATATTGCAAGAGGTAGATGAAATATATATTAATACAATGAAGAATTACAATCTATATGATAAGATATGGCAGGCTTTTGCTGTACTGCTGCCAATAAAAACTGTGGGGGTTATAGGAGATAGTCGTACATATGGATATGTTTGTGCTTTGAGAGCTGTAACATCTTCTGATGGTATGACAGCCGATGCGTTCCCATTTGAAGATAAAAATCAATATTCGTCAGTATTTTGGAGTTTTTTACAGGATGTTAGCAGCATAATCGTTAATAATGTTTCCGGAGTAAATAGAGTTGTATATGACTTAACTTCAAAACCACCAGCAACTATTGAATGGGAATAACCTAGAGCTGTTTTTTCTTCCTCATACACCGCACTTTTTTCCTTGTGCTACTTATAGCTTCGACAAGCAATGCAAACATCAATGAAGAGTACAAGTATTCTTTTGGTAGTTCTATGCAAAGTCCATCAAGTATTAGGTACACACCAACGAGTAGAATAAATAAAATAGCAATTATTTTCAACCTTGGGTTAGATTTGATTAATTGAGCAGTATAGCTTGATAAAAATATCATTGCTAATATGGAAAACGTATATGCTATAGCAATTATTACCATGTTATGAGTTAATGCTATGGCTGTTAATAAAGAATCAACTGAAAAAACTAAATCTATTAATATAATTTGCAGCACAACTAAAAATAATTGTGATTTGATATCTACTTTTTTTTCGGTTTGCTTGCGTGGGAAAATATCGTTCCGTAACTCCATAGAGCTTTTAACAATGAGAAATAATCCTCCTGCTATCATAAGTAAATCTTTTATTGAGATGTTGAGCGATACGATATGAAATATAGGTCTTTGCATCGATAATACATGTGATGTAAAAAATAGTGTTATAAAGCGCATTAATAATGCTAATCCAAGACCTACAAGGCGTACTCTTTCTTTCAGCGCATTTGGTATCTTGTCTACCGCTAAAGAAATAAAGATCAAATTATCTACGTTAAGTATAGTTTCAAGCAACGTAAGTATCAGTAAAGTCCAAGCGTCAGCTAGCATTTTCATTTCCGGTTTAGCTCCTTTACTCTACAATAGATATGTAAAAATTAAGTGACTTCGCCTGGGCAAGGTATAGCACAGGCTAGATCTACTTATCTCTATGGTGCTTCAGCACAGATTCTGCTAACAGATCTATGTGCCTTCTACGCCGGCTTTAGAACTATTAGTATTCTCTATCACTTGAGCTGGTTT
>NZ_JAAXCS010000139.1:0-2999 GCF_013309895.1 Wolbachia endosymbiont of Atemnus politus
TTGCCTTTTACTGTCGATTTACTATACTTATTCGGTAAGATCTAATTTGACTGAATGCATAAAATATTAGTAAGGAATAACCGTAAGCCCTTGGTTGGAAAAATCAAGATTAACGGTTCAAAAAATGCTATTTTGCCAATAATGGCAGCAAGCCTCTTAAGCAGTTCTTCAGTAATTTTATATAATGCACCTGATTTAATTGATGTGCATCTCATGGCCGAACTACTTGAGAGTCTTGGAGGGAGAGTAAATTTTGTGCACAATAAAGACTATAAAGCAAATCATACTTTGGAAGTTGAATGTAGGAATATCAACAATTACGTGATGCCATATGAGACCGCAAGTAAGCTAAGAACTTCTTTTCTAATGCTGGGTCCAATGCTTAGCAGATTTGGCAAAGCGAGGACAGCGTTTCCTGGCGGATGCAACATTGGAAAGCGTCCCGTTGATATGCATATCAAAGCATTAGAGACGATGGGAGCTAAAATTGAAATTGATGGCTGTAATATAATTGCAACAGTAGAAGGAAAGCTACAAGGAAAAGAGATTACATTTGAAAAAATAAGCGTTGGCGCAACAGAAAATATAATAATGGCAGCAACACTTGCAGAAGGAGTGACAGTAATAAACAATGCTGCAATGGAGCCGGAAGTTCTTGATCTAATAGAGTTCCTAAAAAAAATGGGTGCTGATATTGAGATTAGCAATAAAAAGATTGTTATAACAGGAGTTGAGACATTAAGCGGATGTGTCCACAAAATAATATCAGATCGTATAGAAGCTGGTACATATGCATTGGCTGCTGTAGTGACTGGCGGTGAGTTGATATTAGAAGGAATAAACCTATCTAATATAAAATGTATTGCCAATGAATTGGAGGCTATGGGAGCTAGAGTTAAGTTATATGGCGAGAGTATTATTGTTTCTAGAGAAAATTGCTCTATTAGATCTATCAACGTTGCAACAGATTCATACCCTAACTTCCCTAGTGATATGCAACCACAACTTATGTCTGCAATGTGCATTGCTGATGGAGTATCAGTAATTGAAGAAAACGTTTTTGACAATAGATTTACACATGCGAATGAATTAAGAAAGTTAGGCGCTAAGATCAGCATAGAGAAAAATAAAGCTATTATAAGTGGAATAACTAGCTTGTCTGGCACTAACCTATATGCTACTGACTTAAGATCAACAGCAGCTTTGGTGCTTGCTTCTTTGGCAGCTAGCGGGAAGACTACAATAAATAATTCGTATCATTTATGGAGAGGATACGAAGCAATGCACGAAAAACTCAGTTCATGTGGGGCTGATATTTCCGTTTCATCTTGAGGGTATGTTATGAATGAAGAACGTTGTTTGACTAAACGAATCACAGTAAAGGAGATAGATGAAATTCTATACGAAGAGCATAAGGTATTAGATCATGGATTTATCCGAGTGGTGGATTATATGGGCTCTGATAGCGCTATAGTTCAAGCTGCTCGCGTTTCTTATGGCAAGGGAACAAAGCAGATAAATCAAGATGAAGCACTTATAAAGTATTTAATGAGACATCATCACACAACTCCATTTGAAATGTGTGAGATTAAGTTTCACGTGAAACTTCCAATTTTTGTTGCAAGACAATGGATAAGGCACAGAACTGCAAATGTGAATGAATATTCTGCAAGGTATTCGATACTTGATAATGAATTTTACATACCAAAGCAGGTTGCAAAACAATCCGATAATAATAAACAAGGCAGCGGTGAAGCTTTTGACTCAAATACCTCAAAAGAAATAATAGATTCTCTGACAAACGACTCTAATTTAGTGTATTCTCATTATGAGAAATTTATTGAGCAGGGGCTCGCAAGAGAAATTGCTCGGACCAACCTCATGCTTAATTACTACACGCAATTTTATTGGAAGATAGATCTGCATAACCTTCTTCATTTTTTGAAGCTTAGAGCTGACAAGCATGCCCAATATGAAATCAGAGTCTATGCGGAAGTTATGTTAGATATAATAAAAAAGTGGGTCCCACTGGCCCATAGTGCTTTTGTTGAGTATTGCTTAGAATCAGCTTGCATTTCAAGAACTGGCCTAGAAGTAATTCGCAAATTAATTAAAGGAGAAAATGTTACTAGAGAAGAAAGTAATATTGGCAAAAGAGAATGGGATGAGCTGATGTCCATACTTGATAAAAAATCTTAAAGACAAAGACATCTCGCACACTCTTCTTTGTCATGCCAGCGCGTGGCGCTGTATGGCTTTATTGTAAACTTACTTTTGCTCTATGATCACCTTTTTATGGCATCTTGTCTATCTCATTTTACCATTCCGCCGAACAGAACCGCAAGAGCAGGTTTTTAGGTAGGTTGTGGACCTTTTTTACTCTCAGTTACAGACACTACATTATTGACAGAAGGCAGTTTAGAATTAATCGCCTTTTCTATTGCTTTAGCTTGTTCACGATCTTGACTTAAGAAATATATAGCTAGTCCAACCGCTATTCCAGCAACGAGAGTAAATACTGCTATTGCACCTAATATGATAGTCATCGAAGGACCTGCCAAAGCACTACCAACACCCAGTCCAACCCCGAGAAAAACGCCAGGTATAACGCCAAATGAACTATTACATACAGCGCTCCACTTCTTCGAGTTAGCTTGTTTTTTCATACCTTTAACAACAGTTTCTCTTATGTTTTTTATTTGAGCTAAATCTAATGGAATTTCACCTTTTTGGTTCTCTATCAAAGGATTGATATCATAGTTAAAAAGGACCTCTATTGCTTCAGTGTTATTAATTGTAACAGCTTGGTGTAATAATGTATTTCCTCCCTCCCCCTTAAAGTTCATGTGAGTACGAAGTTCCTCATCTTGATTCTTTATTGGGCTGTTTTTTTGGAGCGCCATCCCCCGTATCGCTGCGTTCAAATGCTCTATCACATCTTCTAGCGATTGCTCACCAGGGTTTTGCACAAAATGAAGCAGAATTTCGTGTATCTTTGT
>NZ_JAAXCS010000140.1:0-2991 GCF_013309895.1 Wolbachia endosymbiont of Atemnus politus
AAACTCCTTTATTTAAAACTGAAGTTTTGCTATCCTCATATTTTAATAATTTAAAATTAATGAATATAAACAAAAACGAATTTTTATTTCTTCCACTCGGAGGAGTAGGCAGAATTGGGATGAATGTTAGCCTATATCACTACCAAGACAAGTGGATTATGATTGATCTTGGTATTGGTTTTGCCGATGAAACTATGCCAGGTATTGAACTATTAATTGCTGATGTAAGCTTTATTGCTCAAAGAAAAAAGGATTTACTTGGGATAATAATTACGCATGCACACGAAGACCACTGCGGTGCAGTGCCTTACTTGTGGGAAGAATTGCAATGTCCCATATATACAACAAAGTTCACGGTTAATTTTCTCAAGGAGAAACTAAAGGAATTTCGGCTGGAAGGTGTGGTGCCTGTGGAAGAGGTAGATATAAACGGTAGCATAAATTTGGGGCCTTTCACCATTGAGTTTATAAATGTAACTCACTCAATTCCTGAAGCACATTCAATATTAGTTAGCACTGGTGTGGGCAACGCACTCCATACTGGCGATTGGAAATTCGATCCAAAACCTGTTGTTGGGCTAACTTCTAACGTAAGTCGTTTAAAAGAAATTGGCGATAAAGGTGATCTGCTTGCAGCAATTTGTGATTCGACAAACATATTGAGCAAACATAATCCTGAGTCAGAAGGTGAAATTTATAACAATATTTATAACATAATAAGGCAGTCTAAAAAGCTAGTTGCTGTGTCGCTATTTGCTTCAAACGTAGCACGGATTGAAACAATAAGCCAGGCTGCAAAGGAACTGGATAGAAAAGTAGTTTTGCTTGGTAGATCCTTATGGAGAATAGTAAAAGTTGCACAAGATAGTGGTTATTTAACCGATTCTGTTCAATTTCTTGAAGCAAAAGATGTGGCAGACTTGCCAAGGGAAAAGCTATTATTAATCTGCACTGGTTGCCAAGGTGAGCCAATGGCAGCAACCTCAAAACTTGCTTATAAGAGTCACCATGCATTCAAAATGCAACAGGGTGATACAATGATCTTTTCGTCAAAAATCATTCCTGGAAATGAAACTCGTGCACATAACATGCTCAATGCTTTTATTGAGATGGGAGTGGAAGTTGTTACTGAAAAAACGGAGAACATTCATGCTTCTGGGCACCCAGTGAAAGCAGAGCTAAGGGAGATGTATTCTTTGATCAAACCTAAGATGGCTATTCCAGTGCATGGTGAATATATTCACACGCATGTACATGTAAAATTTGCTAAGGAATGTTGTGTGGAAAAAGCAATAATGATTGCACCAGGTGATATCATTAACTTGGAGAATGGAGAAAAAGTTGATTCAATTGATGTTGACTACTTTGGTGTTGATGGTATGTTGCTGCGTTATCCAGAGAGTAGTGTCATAAAAATGCGTAAGAAGATGAGGGATGCAGGAGCTATTGTAGTAACAGCAGTTGTAAACAGAAAAAATAAATTGCTTGCTAAACCAAAAGTATTTGCACCTGGCGTTTTCGGAACAACAGAAGATGCCGCTATCATGCAGAGAATCATAAAAACGGTTGAGTCAGCGTTTAGTTTACAGTCGACAAAAAAAATAAGAAATAAGATTGAGAGCTCAATATTTAGTATCTTAAAGGAATATTTACTAAAGAGACCTATAATTGAAATCCAAATAGAACAGGTATAAAATGAATGAAGTTGCTCATTCAGCTAATATTACTTCTTTCGTTATTTATTCCTTATTTTGCTAAAGCTGCTTTGTATGTTGACATCAGAAAAAACAGTGTTGGTAATATCAGCCTTGTTGTATCCAAATGCAAATGTAAAACAGAGCTAGCAAGTGAATTAAGCGAAAGCATTGCAAAAATAGTTGAGACGAATTTATCTAATTGTGGCTTATTTAATGTAAAACGTGTTACAGAGACTGAAATCACATCTTGGAAAAGCGACGCATCGGTTACAATCAGTTTAAGCGAAGTATCAGGTAAAAACTTGGAGCTATCATTTCGTTTATTTGATGCTTTCACAAAAAGAGAGTTATTTATCCAGTCAATTGTTTTCCCTGCAAAAGACTGGAGAAAAATTGGCCATCTTATTTCAGATGCAATACATGATAGATTAATTGGCGAAAGAGGGCATTTTAACACGAAGATAGCGTACATTGCCGAGGAAAAAGATAGCAATTATAAATCCGTACGCAAAATCGCTGTTATGAATCAAGATGGAAGTGATATAAAATATTTAACAAATGGCGATAAATTTGTGTCAACACCGAGATTTTCGCCAAGTGGGGAGAGTATTGTTTATATTTCATATCTAGATGGTAGAAGCTACATAATATTGAGGAATTTGAAAGACAATGCTGAATCAATAGTTAGGGCATTTGAGGGAGTTATCTCTGCTCCGAGATTTTCTCCTGATGGCAGATCTCTTTTAATCTCTCACTCATCTAATGGTGAAACGAATATATTATCTTTAGATTTAAGTAGTAAACGTACGAAAAAAATTACTAGAAGTTCAGCGATAAGCACTTCTCCCTCTCTTTCTCCAGATCAGAAATACATGGTTTTTAGTTCTGATATAAGTGGAAGTCAGCAGCTATATATAATTGACTTTACTAAAAAAAATAAAAAACCCAAAAGGATTAGTTGTGGAAGTGGAAAATATGCTACCCCTGTTTGGTCGCCAAAAGGGGATCTTATAGCTTTTACAAAGATCCAGTTAGGAAGATTTTACATAGGGGTTATGAAACCAGATGGTAAAGAAGAACGTTTGCTTTCAGAGGGGCATAAAATTGAGTCTCCAGCATGGTTACCAAACGGTAGAGGAATCATTTTCACAAAGACAGAATCACTGAGTAACTCTAAACTGTATTTAGTGGACTTAGTAAAGAAAAATCACAAAATGATTTCTACTCCCACAAATGCCTATTTACCAGATTGGTCTTATTTTTAGGATCTTTTTCCTTGGGTAGTTTTGATCTT
>NZ_JAAXCS010000141.1:0-2990 GCF_013309895.1 Wolbachia endosymbiont of Atemnus politus
GTTGTAGCATCTATCTTATTTTCGATATCCGCTCCATATGATCTCAGTACTTCAATAGCTTTTTCATTTCCACTAATGAGCGCAACATCTAAAGCATCCTTTCCCTCTTTATTTTTGTGGTTGATAAAGCTCTTTAACTTATCTCTACCAAAGATTTTTATATACTGCTCAATAATGAGTTTCACTACTTTCCCGGGACAATTATTAGCAGCAGGAAAAAGTACTGTATTGTTATTATTGTCTTCCTTTGTTATATCTGCCTTGAGCTCATCTACCAAATACTTGATGACTTCTATTCTGCCATCATTTTCTGCTTCAGTGCACTGCCTAGTAGCTAAAAACGGAGCTGTTCGCCCATTGTTGTCTGTATCTTCAATATTTTGTCCCTTATCAATTAAGGTTTGTATTACACTCTTATTTCCATATAAAGCAGCCAAGAGAAGAGGTGTATGTCCCTCAGTGCTTTCTTTCTCATCAATTATTGCACCGTTATTACTTAGTAATTCTATGAATTCCGGCGTATCTGCAAAAACTGCAAGGTGCATAGGTGTTAAATCATCTTTACCATGGTTTTTAGTTTTTGCATTAACATTTGCTCCATTTTTTATCAGCAATTTTGCTATTTCTAATTGTTTGTGTCCAATGGCAACATGCAGTGGTGTACGATTGCGTTCGTCATTGTCATTGACGTTTGCACCATACTTTATCAGTAGCTCTGCAACTTCAACATTACCATTCCAAATTGCAACGTATAAAGGGGTACGGCCATCTTCATTGTATGCGTCGAGGTTTGTTTTTAAATCAACTAAATTCTTAATTAATTCCTCAATTACCTCTAGTTGAGCAGTTTTAGCTAATTTTGCCCATTCTTCCTTTTCTGTTATTATGTCAGAGAGCAAATTCGACATATAATAAGAATCTTTAAGTTTCTCTGAACTTAGCTTTATCTCTTGTGTTCCTATCCTAAGGGAATACTCTTTCATTTCTTCTATCATACGACATGTTAATTAATATATTGTTAAGATTAAGTTTTTATTAATGTTATATTAATAAAAGTTAAAATTTTAGTTGGATGAAAGTATTTTTACCCAACGAGGGGAACAATTTAGAGGTTAGCTGGGGATAAATTTTGCCTCTTAAAACACCTCTACTATTATTATAATGAGGTTTTGAGTACGCGGAAGTAATTTTTTTTCGTTAAAGTAGAAAAAAGCTGTTTCTATAAAATAAGATCAAGAAAAATTTGCCACTTTCCCTGCAAAGGGTTACCATTTGATGACCTGTTTTGAATTTATTGAATGAACATCAACATAAAGAATCTAGTTCATGCTTTTTCCAAATTGCCAAGCTTGGGGCCATCATCATCACGCAGGCTAGTCATATATTTACTCCAAAACAAAGAAAAAGTTATGCTGCCACTTGCATCTTTGATTAAAGAGCTGGCAGATCTTATAATAAAGTGTGAGGTTTGTGGAAATCTAGATAATAAGTCCCCTTGTTCTATTTGTACCGATTCAAAACGTGACAACAAGTTATTGTGCGTAGTGGAAGAATTGGGTGACCTATGGGCTTTTGAAAAAGGAAGTATATACTCAGGTGTATACCATGTTCTGGGTGGCAAATTGTCCGCAATAAACGGTATAGGGCCAAAAGAACTTAACATTGATACTATTCCTCAAAGAGTTGCAGAGTACAAAGTTGAAGAGATCATTATTGCAATTAATCCGACACTGGAGGGCCAAGTTACCGTACAGTATATAATTGAATCGCTAAAAAACTTGGATGTAAAAATATCACGCCTCGCTTGCGGTATACCAATAGGTGGGGAAATCGACTACCTAGATGAAGGAACGCTAAAAGCTGCCCTCACTTCAAGACAGGAATACGAACTGAATATAAAATAGTGTATGTGCTTAAGAAAACTTATATCACTGATAACCTTCAGAAAAAAAGAAACGGTGCCATCACCTAAGGCGGTAGCTTGGGAAAGTGATTGTCTAAGCTCTCAGCAATTTTCAAGCAAATTCAACACCATAATTAAAACAATTGATCAGTCTTTTACAATGATATCTTTCGAAGGGTATGCCGGATGGGGTAAGACGTTTTTTTTGAAAGAGTGGGTAAAAGAGCTAAAACAACAAAATGAAATTGCAGCTTACTATAACGCATGGGATATCAATGCACTGGATCAACCACTTCCTTCTTTTTTAAATTTTCTATTTGAAGATTTATTTGCATCGTATGAAGTAAAAAGAAGCGTTATACAACAGTTCAAGAACATAAACCAAGAACTATTTTCTCTAAACACACTAGGAAAGCTGATCAGTAAATCTCCACTTGCTATGCTTTCCGTATTGCTTGACGCTACAAAAGAGGCTGATAGGAAAGATATTGGTTCTGTACTGAGAGAGTTGAATACTCTTCAAAGAAAAGAAGAAAACATTAAGGATTTTAAAACACAATTGGCAAAAGTAGTTAATAGAATTAGAAAAGACAAAAACATTTATATAATGGTGGATAATCTTGATGTGTGCCGCCCTAAATTCGTTGTCGATTTTTTGGAATCTATAAAGTATATGCTTGACATAGAGGGGTTTGTCTTCATTATTTCTGTCAGTAGAGATAAGAGTAATGTGCATGAATCCATTAGTACAATACTTGGGCAAAATTTTGATCTGAGATCTTTTACTGATCTCTCTCTACACTTGCCAAAGCAGCCGACAAAAAAATTTACAAGAGAACTGCTTCAGAATATAAAATTGCCGAAAAAATCAAAAAGTTTGATTATAGATAGTTTTATATTTTACGCAGAAAGTCTATCGCTATCGTTAAAAGCAATAGAATATTGCACAAAGAAAATAAAATTGTGTCTTCTGAATTACACAAAGGAAGAATTACCTGCTCCGAATTTGTTTTCATTTTTAGTAATATTACAATCCATAGATACCGATGCATATGAGGAACTGGTTTCTTCATATCAGAAGGGATTA
>NZ_JAAXCS010000142.1:0-2984 GCF_013309895.1 Wolbachia endosymbiont of Atemnus politus
GTGTGCTGCAGCAACAAGCAGAATAATGCTTGTGAGAAGCTTTATTGAAGATGAAGGAAGGTCCTTCGAAATCGGTTTTCAGGAGCAGGTTTCAAACCACCTGAAGTGGCTCTATTTAAGAGATAGGGTCATAAGCGTTAAGGAAAAATCAGTGTAAGAGCTGGAAGGTGAGGATCAGAAAGGCGAACGTAAGTGAACCACTGATGAACGTGTCGAAATCGGAAGTGAACATCGAAAGGGGGAGTGAGTCGTTCTCCTCTTAATGAGCTTACAAGAAACCTGATTACTGTGTAGGTGGTGTTCGGCAAAAAGGTGGCGCGAGTCTGATCTGGGCTTTAATAAGGAACTGCAGGAACCAGTCGATTTGATGAAAAGCGAGATAAGCAAGAGGCTAATCCTCAAGCTTTAGAGTAGCGATGCAAGTCACTGGGGCGGATCAACTCGTAGTAGTGAAGAAGTGGTTGTAATGACCATGGAGCAAAGGTGTTGAACTAGGTGACTTTAGTAAATCATTCAACTTGAAGGAGGATGAAAATGATTGAACGAACAAAGCCTTTTAACATACCAAAATCTCTAGTGTTTTTGGCTTATAAAAGAGTTAAAGAAAACAGAGGAGGGGCAGGTATTGATGATCTAACAATTGAAAAGTTTGATCAAGACTTAAGCAAGAACCTTTACAAGCTATGGAACAGGCTATCGTCTGGTAGTTATTTTCCACCTGCAGTGAAGGCTTGTGATATAACTAAGGCAGATGGAGGGACAAGGACACTTGGAATACCAACTGTCTCGGATCGTATAGCACAGGAAGTTGTAAGAAGTGTTTTAGAACCAGAGCTTGAGAAGGTATTTGATAAGGATTCATATGGTTATAGGCCAAATAAATCGGCATTAGATGCCATAGGACAAACCAGGAAGCGATGCTTCGACCAAGATTGGTTAATAGAGTTTGACATCAAGGGAATGTTTGACAACATAGACCACAATCTACTGATGAAAGCAGTCAGAAAACACACTACAAACAAATGGGTTATCTTATACATACAAAGATGGCTAAGTGCAGATATGCAACTTGAAGATGGAACAAAGATAAAGCGTCTCAGCGGAGTGCCACAGGGAGGTGTAGTTATTAAGCAATCTATTCATGCACTACAGCTTTGATGCATGGATGAGAAGAAAATATCCAAGTGTAAAGTGGGCAAGATATGCTGATGATGGTGTTATACATTGTGTAAGCAAGAGCCAAGCACAACTAATTTTAACTCAACTTGAACAGAGACTGAAGATTTGCAAATTGGAAGTAAAACATACAAAGACCAAAATCATCTATTGTCAAGATGGAAAACGAAGGGATAATCATGAGAATGTATCATTTACATTCCTAGGATATGAATTTCATAAAAGACTAGTAAGAAATAGAAAAGATGGTAGCCTATTTGTGAGCTTTACGCCAACTGTGAGTAAAGAAAGTTTGAAAAAGATGAGAAAAGAAATTAGAGGCTGGAAATTTGCTAGTAGAACAGACTTGGAAATTGAAGATATATCACGAATATGTAATCCAATCCTGAGAGGGTGGTTTAACTATTACGGGAAGCATCATATAACTGCACTAGATAGCATAATAAGAATGTTTAATAGGAAACTCAGAAAGTGGTTCCAGGTAAAGTACAAAAAGCTGAGTAGGCGTAAAACCAAAGCAGCTAAGTTACTAGAAAGAATCGCAAAGAGTAGACCAAATCTTTTTGTGCACTGGAAATTAAGTATAGGATTAGGGCAATGACTAGTGGGAGCCTTATGAGGCGAGAGTCTCGCGTAGGGTTCTGCGAGGGGCCAGGAGGGAAGTTCTCCTGGTCTACTCTCCTAGCCTTTCGCCGTATCTTTGGTACGGAAAAAAATAAAGATAGTCTTATTCACTTTCTCAATGATATCCTGGGCTTTACTGGCAAAGATAAAATAAAAGAAATAGAGTTTTTAAGCACTATAATGGATGCTGAAATTGCCTCTAAAAAACAAAGTATTGTTGATGTACTCTGCAGGGATGAAAATGGGGTACAAGTGATCGTCGAAATGCAGGTCGCTAAAACCAAAGGCTTTGAAAAACGCGCTCAATACTACGCTGCCAAAGCTTATTCAAGACAGGCCGATAAGGGTGATCAGTACCAAGATCTTAAAGAGATTATCTTCATTGCTATAGCAGATTGTATTCTATTTCCTGATAAGTCTGAGTATAAATCAAAACATACTATTCGTGATGAAGATACCAATGAACATGATTTAAAAGATTTTTATTTTACATTTATTGAGCTACCAAAATTTCCCAAGACGAAGGAAGATCAGTTGGAAAATATAGTTGAAAAATGGATTTACTTCTTCAAGTATGCAGATGAAACCAGTGAAAAGGAATTGGAAAAAATAATAGGAAGTGATGTAATAATCAAAAAAGCATATGAAGAACTAAATAGATTCAACTGGTCAGAAAAAGAATTCATTGCCTATGAACAAGAAATAAAGCGTATTCGTGATGAGAAGGCTGTCCTCGCTCAAAAACTTGATGATGCTACTGAAAAAGGCATGAAAATTGGTGAAGAGAAGGGCAGCCAAGAAGGCATCCTCATCGGCGAAGAACGCGGCATCCAAATCGGCCATGAAAAAGGCAGACAAGAGGGTAGACAAGAAGGCATCCAAATCGGCCATGAAAAAGGCAGACAAGAGAGGGAAATTGAAGTCGCAAAAAACCTACTTAAAGCCGGCGTATCTATCGACTTGATAGCTGAATCCACCGGCCTCCCTAAAGCTGAAATAAAACAACTTCAGGAAGAAATAGCCTAGCGATCTTTGTAGATTTACCACTTCTCTATTTTCGTTGTTTTCTTTACACTATAAACAAATTATGTAAATTCTATGGCTACCGTCATTCCGCTAGCAGAATCTATGCTAAGAGATACCGCGGCGGCATTGCGCCCAGTGTCTGGGCTACTTGGATGACA
>NZ_JAAXCS010000143.1:0-2943 GCF_013309895.1 Wolbachia endosymbiont of Atemnus politus
AATAAGAGAAGCAGTAGAGAGTAACTTTAATATATTATCACAATATAATGATATAAAAAGCATTTTTTTCGATGAAGAATCAGTTAGTAAGATGGTCAGTGGAATGGAAAAGTTTCACTTACGTTCTTCAAAAGCTGCAAAAGAAAGGGTATTAGATAATTTCAACTGTAAGGTGGTGAGTTTAGATTCAATTTTATATTTTTCTCCTGATACATGGAGAATATGGGTAAATGGGAGGCTGTTTTCGAACGCTAAGGATTTAAAAGTTCATTCAGTGACTGAAAATTACGTAACTTTTATATGGACTGTGGATCAAAAAATGATAAAAAACCGAGCAGATAATTCCCAGAATGTATATTTGGGACATGAGAGCGTTATGTTCACGCTTTATCCGAACCAAAAATTTGACTTAGATAGCTTATCTATTAGATAACTTAATATATGTGCGCTTGTAGCTCAGCTGGATAGAGCGTTGCCCTCCGGAGGCAAAGGCCGTGGGTTCGAATCCCTCCAAGCGCATTAAATTTGACAATAGTATTCTCACATAAGATAATATAAAAAGTTTATTCAAAGTACGATTATGTCCAATGGCACTGTAAACAAAGTCATATTAATTGGTAATTTAGGAAGAGATCCTGAAATTAGAACTATGCAAAATGGCAAAGAAATGGCGAATTTTTCAATAGCCACATCTGAAAGTTGGACTGATAAGTTTTCCGGTGTGCGCTCTGAAAAGACAGAGTGGCATAATATTGTAGTGTTTAATGAAGGATTGGTAAAAGTCGTCAAGGATTTTGCACGCAAAGGCAGTAAAGTTTACATTGAAGGTTCATTGAGAACTAGAAAATGGACTGACCAAAATGGTAGCGAAAGATATACTACAGAGGTGATGCTGCAAAATTTTAATAGCGTTCTTACACTCTTAGATTCACGAAATAGTACATCAAACTCTGATTATCAACCAAATGAATATAAGCAAAACAAAACAGAGCAAAAAAATCAGTATGAAAATTTTGACAGCGAGATAAAAGAAGAGTTAATCGATGATGAAATACCATTTTAATAACTTCAATTGAAATCATTACTTACACCTTTATGGACTGCTTGTGTCACTCCCTTTGATTATAGTGGAGATAGCATAGATTGTAGCAGTTTGCAGTGTTTGCTTACAATACAGGCTGAAGCTGGCAATGGTATAGTGTTGCTAGGTAGCACAGGTGAAGGCCTATCGCTCACTGATTCTGAAAAATGCACATTAGTTGAATTTGTATGTAAGCTGGAATTAAACACGAAAATCATAATTGGCGTACCAGGAGTGAATCTACATCAGACTCTCAAGTGGCTTGATTTTTGCAAAGATATGCCTATTCATGGCTATCTAATGACAACCCCCATTTATACAAAGCCTGGAATCATGGGGCAGACTTTATGGTTTGAAAAGCTACTTGAAAAGGCACATGTGCCAGCTATGCTTTACAATATTCCATCAAGAGCAGGAATAAATCTTCACGCTGAAACTGTACGCAACTTATCCAGCCATGAAAAATTTTGGGCTATTAAAGATTCAAGTGGCACCGTTGATACTTTAATTGAATATAAGAAGGTTGCACCAAATATTGAGGTTTTTTGCGGAGATGATAATATGATACCGGACATGGCTGCTAAGGGTGCAGTTGGTTTGGTTTCTGTTGCTTCCAATATTTGGCCACGCATAGTGCATAAATATGTTAAGCAATGTCTACTTTCCTCACTGTCACCCCAGCGCATAACGCTGGAATCCAGAGCAACTACTCAAATGGTAGGAAATAACGTGAAAAGCTCAGCAGATTTCTGGCAACAAGCCTGCAAAGCACTATTTATTGCCAGTAACCCAATACCTACCAAAGCACTCCTGCATGATATTGGGCTCATAGAGCAAAAAACTGTCCGCCTACCACTTAGCACAGAAGACTTGCCTTCTATTGAAACATTGAGGCAAGTGAATGCTTGGATGGAAAGAATTGACTAGTGGCTAGGAGAACTACACCTATTAACATCATCAGCATTCCCTGGAATTTCTATTTTCAAATTTGCTATTCTTGTGAAGTGGTCCTCTAAACTTTGTACAAGCTGTTGTTCTTCGCTAATGTGATCCTCTTTATCCTCATCTGTGACTATAATAGGCTTTTTGCGGGTGTTTTACACTTTCTTCAGTACGTTTGCCATCATATTCTCTTCTTTCTGGGTGATCTGTGGGATTTGCACCGTCAGTCTTTACGTTGCTGTCAACACATGGTGGCCTTGGTGGAGAAGAAGGGTCTTTTTTACTTAGACCTGGTGGTGTTGGTGGAGAAGAAGAGCGTTCAGTTGTCGCACTAAAAAGTGACATGATAACTTTGCATGCTATCAAAGCTAAGGTAGTTATAGCTAGGGGCGATTCAAGGCCGAGAGCAACTAAGCCTGCTCCGATTCCAAAAGAAATACCAATATGTGCTATAGCCGATATAACCAGTTTACTAAAGCTATTTTGATCGTATGTATCACCATATATTTTGTCGAGAGAAATCTTATCCATAAGCAATAAAACACCCAAAGCAACACATCCAATTAGTGGAAGTGTAGAGCCAATTATCCCCCTGCAATCAAAGGCGATAAATTAGAACAGTACTTGAGAGCTACAGTACCAGCTATAAGCCCTGCAGATCCTATGGTTATTAGTGCATACGGTACAAACTTTTTTTGATCAGACATAAACCTCTTCCTTTAAATTACTACAACCCTACTATTACATAATTTTATAATCAATGTCAACTTTGTAATTTAGGAGTTTCTAATTGACCTTCAACACACTTTGGTCTACACAATCCAGAAAACTTAATTTTAACATAAAGGCTGGGTCACGCACTGCCCTTCTTCTGTCATCCCAGTAATCCTTTCAGTGTCATCCTAATAGTACCCTTTTCT
>NZ_JAAXCS010000144.1:0-2907 GCF_013309895.1 Wolbachia endosymbiont of Atemnus politus
AACCAATATCTTATTTAATATGATTACTTCTATGCTTAGCTACTTAACTCCTTTCAAGACATGTTCTATATGTAGTTTCTGCAATCCCAATCTTTGAAATAAATAATTATCTTGTTTAGGTACTGGATTTTGAGCTGTAAGTAGTTTTTCACCGTAAAAAATTGAATTAGCACCAGCAAGGAAACACAATGCTTGTAGTTCATCTGACATTTTCTCCCGTCCAGCTGATAAACGGATGTATGACTTTGGCATCATAATCCTGGCTATTGTAATAGTACGAACAAAATCAAATGGATCAACATCAGCCATATTTTCAAGAGGAGTACCAGGAACTCTTATCAACATATTAATTGGTACTGATTCTGGAGGCTCATCCAAATTAGCAAGAAGAACCAACATTTTTACTCGATCTTCATTAGTCTCACCCATTCCAAGGATACCACCACAACAGACTTTAATTCCAGACCTGCGTATATATTCTAACGTCTTCAAACGATCTTGAAAAGTACGTGTAGTTATGATCTTATTATAATATTCTTCAGATGTATCAATATTATGGTTATAAAAATCTAAGCCAGCTTCCTTTAGCATACTTGCTTGATAATCTTTTAACAACCCAAGAGTCACGCACGTTTCAAGGCCCAATTTTTTCACTTCCCTAATCATTTCACAAACAACTTTTAAATCTTGATCACGTGGACCACGCCAAGCTGCTCCCATACAGAAACGGGTACTTCCAGCCTCCTTTGCACATTTTGCTGCTTCAATTACCTCAGCAATTTCTAATAAAGGCTTTTTCTGCAATCCAGTGTTATAATGTGCTGATTGGGGACAGTAAGAGCAATTTTCGGGGCAGCTACCTGTTTTGATACTTAAAAGTGTACTAATTTGCACTTCACTAGGATTAAACTGCTTTCTATGTTCTGTTTGTGCTGTATAAATTAGCTCAGGAAACGGAAGATTAAAGATTTGGTTTGCCTTGGCAAAGGTCCATTCTTCTGTCATGATCTAGGCTCCTTCTTGGTAAATAGATTGTTATATAATAAGTATTGTAATACACTACAAAGTAAAGGGAAATATCGACAGTTGCCGAAAGCTATCCTGGGGAGCTTTATCGATTTTTCTACCAACGATTACCTTGGCCTAAGTCAGTCGGAAGTACTGTTTGATGCAGCAAAGCTCTCAGGAGCACAGTTTGGGGTAGGATCCACTGGTTCTCGGTTGCTCTCAGGTAATAAAAAAATATTTGAAGACCTTGAGAAGAGGATTGCCCAAGACAAGGGAACTGAGTCAGCTCTTATCTTCAATTCAGGTTTTCAGGCCAATGTAACGGTTCTTGCAAGCCTACTCGATCAATCAGTGCTTGGTAACAAACCTATTGTTTTTTTTGATAAGTTAAATCATGCAAGCTTATATCAAGCCGTATTTTTGAGCAATGCTGAACTTGTACGATATCAACACAATGATACAGACTACCTGAGTAATTTACTTACAAAATTTAAAAATGACTTAAGACCGAAGTTCATTGTTACTGAAACAATTTTCGGTATGGATGGAGATATTGCACCAATAGAGGAAATTTTTGCTCTCAGCAAAGAACATGAAGCTTTTCTATATTTAGATGAAGCACATGCAACAGGTATTATTGGCCATAATGGGTATGGCCTTTCCACCAATATTGACCTTCAGGAAATTCCACATTTAGTCCTAGGTACTTTTAGTAAAGCTTTAGGGTGCTTTGGTGCGTATGTTGCTTGTTCCAATGTTATAAAGAATTACCTCATCAACAAATGCTCAGGGTTTATCTATTCAACTTCCCTTTCTCCCATGGTAATTGGTGCAGCAGCCGAGGCTTGGAATTTAGTACAGTATCTTGCTGATCAACGTCAGGCTTTATTTTTTAAGGCTGCAAATTTGAGAAACAACTTACGAAACCTTGGATTTGACACGGGTAATTCAGTCACACACATTGTACCAATAATTCTAGGTGATGAGAATACTGTAATGAGAGCAAAAGAAAAGCTTTTGAAACAAGGGTTGGTTGTTTCTGCTATACGCCCACCTACTGTTCCTCCTGGAACATCTAGATTACGCATCGCTCTTAATGTGAATCACACCGAAAGTAATCTAGACCATTTAGTGCATGCTCTTCAGCAAATATGAACTATCGCTTTGTGTTTTGTCACGGTTGGGGGTTTGATTATAAGTTTTTTCAACCTCTCATAAATAGATATTTCTCTCAAATTCCCTGCCATTGTTTAGATCTCGGTTACTTTGGAGAAGAAAATCTGGACTTACCAGAAGATAGTACATTTATTGGTATTGGACATTCCCTTGGACTGATAAAGCTAGCTTCCTTGAATGTAAAGTTTAACGCACTTATCGGTATACAAGCTTTTATCAACTTTCTGGGATTTGATTTATGGTTACACAAAAAACGCAAGTTAGAGTTAAAAGCAATGATACAGCACTTTCGAATGGATCCAGTAGATACCCTGATGTCCTTCCATAAAAAATGCGGCTTAAACTACAACTCTTTCAATCGGTTAAATAAAGCAAAACTAATGCAGGATTTAGAGCTACTCACCACAGTACATCAGCTACCACGCATATCACTATTAATATTAGGTGCAACAAATGATACAATTGTACCCCAGGAACTTATCTATGATAACTTCAATAAAGATGTTAAAGTCGTTATGCACAGCAGGGGTTACCATAGTCTAGGGTTATGTGAATATCATTTTGTATACGAGCAAATTATAAATTTTTGTAATGGAATTACAAAAGAGATACATACAGAACAATTTTAGTAGAGCAAGCTCGTCTTATGATAATGTAGCTGTATTTCTTTTCAACTAGTTCTTGAGTCCTGTTGACGTCTCTGTCCCACCGTTGTTTTACATA